>JAYULN010000325.1:0-11459 GCA_043763525.1 Hymenobacter sp. | reverse complement strand
TGAACACCTTCTCGAACGGCACGGGGCCGGGGGTGTAGGCCCACCCAAAGGCGGCCTGGGCGCGCTCGTCGAGCTGCCCCAGGTTGGTGGCCAGGTCGCGGGTAAACACGCCGGTTTCCGACGCGTCCAGGGCCAGGCTCAGGCGGGCCTCGCTGGCACGCAGCTGGTCGGCGGCCAGGCGCTCGGCCGTGAGGTCGCGCCACAGCATATGCACCAGCGGCACCCCGCCGGCCTCCTCAATGGGCGTAAACACGGCTTCGACCCACATTTCTTCGCCCGTGAGCTTGCGCATGCGGGCCTCGCAACGCTTCGAGCCCGTGTGCAGGGCTTCTTCTACGCAGGCATGCAGCAGGTCGATGGTGAGGCGGCCGTTGGGCTGGCGGGCCGGGGCGTGGTCCCAGGCGCGGCGGCCCACCACCTGGTCGCGGCGGGTGGCCCCGAGCAGGCGCAGGGCGGCAGCGTTGCAGTCGATGTAGGTGGGGCCTTGCAGCAGCACCACGGCATCGTGGCTGTGCGCAAACAGCTTGCGGAAGCGGGCTTCGCTGGCGGCCAGCGCCTCGGTGGCGTGCCGCCGGGCGGTGGTGTCCACCACCACCAGCCGGCAGCGCCGGGCCGGGGGCACCGCCGCCGCCTCGGGCGGGCCGGGCCCGCCCAGGCCCTCCAGCTGGGCAAAAAAGGTAGAGCCGTCTTCGCGCTGAAGCGCCAGCTCGCAGCTGACGGTGTAGGGAGTGGTTAAGACACGGGCCAGAAACTGCCCGAACCCGGCCCGGTCCGGGGGGCTCACAAACAGGGCGAAGCGCCGCCCCGCCAGCCGCTGGCGCACCGAGCCCAGCTGCTGGCTGGCGCACAGGTTGAGCTGCTCGATGAGGCCGTTGGCGGCGAGGGTGAGGTAGCCCACCGGGGCAAAGTCGTAGAGGTCGACGTACTGCTGGCGGGCGGTGTCGGCGGCGGCCTGGGCCAGCAGCAGCTCTTCGTACTGCATCTCCAGCTCAATCTGATGCACCTGGAGCTCCTGCACCAGCCGCTGCATTTCTTCGGACGAATGGTGCTCGCCGGCCTGGGTTACGAGGTGGCGGCGCCGCTCGGCGCGTTCGCGCAGGCGCAGCAAAGCCTCGGGCGTAGGGGCGGGCGGGTCGGAGCCGGGCGCGGCATCGGAAGGCGGAAGAACAGACATGAAGGCAGAACCGGGCATTGGTAGAACATGGCATGAACGGGTTGCCTCGGCGCGGCACCCCAGCAATCGCCCAGCCTTTACCCAAATATAAGTCATTAGCTGATGTTACGCCGTGTATTGGAATACGAAAATCGACTGGCCGGTGTAGCGACGCGACCCTTCGCGTCCCGGCGTTGAACGGCGCGAACTGGCCGAGACGCGAAGGGTCGCGTCGCTACACCGTGCTCGCAAACCACTTCATGACGAGTATAAAAGCCCTACCTTCCGCCCGCCGAGTGGCACCGCTTACCCCATCGTTATTAAGCATCTACCCCCCATGCCCAACCTGTTTCATGCCGACATCCCCGCCAAGGTGCTCACCGACGTGCAAACCCACCTCGATGCCATCAAGGCGGCGCTGGCCCCCTACCTCATTTCGCTCACGCCGGACGAGCGCAAAACCATGCTCCGCATGGCCGATAAAACGGTGGCCTTCGTGACCAAAACCACCGAGTATGCCACCAACAACGCCAGCTTCGTGCCCTCCTTCGTCGACCTGGCCGAGCTGAAGCAGGACACCGCCGGCATGGCCGCCCTCGCGCCCCTGCGCCAGCAGTTCGACCAGCTGGGCCTCGACACCGACAGCACCGTGATGGTGGCCGGCTCCGAAGCCTATGGCAACGCCCTCACCGTGTACGGCAACATCAAGTTTCTGGCAAAAAACAAGCAGCCCGGTGCCCAGGCCGCCTACGACGAGCTGAGCGTGCGCTTCCCCGGCAACGGCAACGCCGGCCGCAAACCCAACCCCACCAAGCCCTAATTCCCGGCAATCGAGCCAAAAAGGCCCGATTTCGAAGGTTCGTTCCTCGAAATCGGGCCTTTTTGGCTCGATTGCCGTCCGGTTTGGGCCGGAATCGAAGGTCCGGCCCTCGCAATCGACCTAAAAAGGGTCGATTGCGGACCGCGCTGGCTCGATTGCGGGGCTCCGAGGCTCAAAATCGAGCCAACGCGGCCCGAAATCGAGGGTCGGACCCTCGATTTCCAGGGTCGGACCCTCGATTTCGGGCCGGGCCGGGCCCTAGGCGGGCTGGGCCAGCAGCCAGACCACGGCCGTGCCCTCATCGGCAAAAATCCGGGCCTGGTAGGGGTGGGCCGCGGCGAGGGCATCGGCCACGGCGTGCGCCAGCACGGCATCGACGCGGAACTGGGCCAGTCGGGTAGCGTCGCTGATAACCGCCAGCCGCAGCAGCTGGGGAGCCAGCCGGGCCGCCGCAAGCGGAAAAAACTCGCGGGTGAGCCAGTGCATCAGCTCCAGGTCGACGGGGCGGGCGTGGCGCGTGTCGATAATCCAACGGGCGCAGTTCTCTCGCCGGGCCAGGGCCAGGGCCGCCTTAAAAGAAGCCCGCACTTCGGGCAGGGTGCAGGGAAACACCAGCCACCGCAGCACCACCGCGTGCAGCTTGGGGTGGTAGAGGAGCGAGTGGGTGGGCGACGGAGCCACGAGCGCAGTATTCATAAAAAAATTTATGTGTGAAATTTCATTATACCAAACCACTACCCCGGCCGGGCCCTAGGGGGCCGGGGCCAGCAGCCAGGCCATGGCCGCATCCTCGGCGGCAAAGAGGCGGGACTGGTAGGGGCGCTCGGGTGCGAACAGCGCGGCCATCCGGTCGGCCACGGTGGCATCGACATACTGCTGCCGGATGCGGGCTGGCGTGCTGAGCACCGCCAGCCGCAGCACCTGCGGGGAGAATGCGCCCACGGCCACGGGCAAAAACCCTTTCACGAGCCAGCTGGCCACGTCCACCGCAATGGGGCCGCGCTGGCGCACGTCCATCAGCCAGCGGGTGCAGCCGTGCTGCCGGGCCAGGGCCAGGGCCGCCGCAAAAGATTCCTGCGTTTCGGCAAAGGTGTTCTCGCGCAGCCAACGGAGCAGCACAAAATGCGAGTCGGGGCGGTATTCGGCGAAGTAGGGAGGCACTGCGGTACGGGCAATGGCAGACAGTACTACAAGATACGACCGGCCAGGGATTTATGCTAGTCCCAAAGTAGCTTGCGAGCCCGGTGCCGCGACACCTACGGGCGGCTCGTCGTTGAGCGGCTTGCGGGGGCACTGGCGCGGTTTCACCCTCCGGGTACGTTCCGGTCCGCCGGCGGACCGGTTGCCGGGAGCGCCGCCCGCCCGAGGCTCTGCAACGATTCCGTGCCCGCGGCAACCGGTCGGACGGCTCCGCCATCGGACCGGGGCAGGTACCCCGTCTCGGAAACCGCGCTCCATCCGGGCGGTTTCGTTCAACGACGAGCCGCCCGTAGGCGTTTCTACCCGGCCGCCAGCCCCCGGCCCGGCCTAGGCGATGAGCCAGGCCACGGCCGCCCCTTCGTCGCCGAAGGTTTGCAGTTGGTAGGGCTGCGGGCTGGCCAGCACCGCGCGCACGCTGGGTTGCAGGTTGGCAACGGTGCGCAGGGCCTCGGCGCGCAGGGGCGAAATGAGAAAGGCCAGGCGCAGGGGGCCGCCCACCTGGGCCGCGGCCTGGGGCAGCCACTCGAAGCTCACCCAGTGGGCGGCTTCGGCGGTGGGCACGTCGCGGCGGCGCACGTCGAGCAGCCAACGGCCAGCCCGGCGGCCAGCCCGGCGGCGTATTCTTCGCGCAGCTGGGGCAGTTCCGACTCGGCAAACCAGCGCGCCGTGAACAGGTCGAGGTCGGGACGGTAAGCGAGCTGAAGGGAAGAGTGGGGCGACATGAGCGCGAAATACCAGGCAAAGGCAAAATAGGCTGGCAAGTTACGGCCCTACCGGGTACGACCCTACCGGGTACGACCCAGGTACACCCGAAAAGTAGTGCCCTCTCCTACCTGGCTCTCGACCTCGATGCGGCCGCCGTGGGCCTGCACAATGCGGTTGACGAGGTAGAGCCCCACGCCCGTGCCCTCGACGTGGGCATGGAAGCGGCGGAAAAGCTGAAACAGCTCGGGGCCGTGGCGCACGGCATCGAAGCCCAGGCCGTTGTCCTGCAACCACAGTACGGGTTGGCCGGCATCGAGCCAGAGCGACAGGTGAATGCGGGCCGGGCGGGCGGGGTCGGCATATTTGAGGGCATTGCTGAGCAGGTTGAGCAGCACCGTGTGCAGGCTGGCCCGCGAGTAAGCGAGGGTAGGCCGGACCGCAAAATCGGTGGTGACGCGGGCCTGAGCGGCACGCACCTGGGGCTCCAGGGTGTGCAGCACGCTTTCGACCAGCGCGGCCAGGTCCACGGTTTCGGCCAGGGTACCGGCCGCCTGCTGCGCCTGCCCCAGGGTGGCCAGGTCGTTGAGGGTGCCCCCCAGCTGGTGCAGCGCCTGCTCAATCAGGGGCACGAGCAGGGCCTCCTCGGCGGGGTCCGTGAATGTAACGCCCCGGCACAGCTCCTCAAACAGGCCGGTCAGGTTGATGAGGGGCAGCTTGAGGTCGTGGCTGGCGGCGTACACGAAGTTGTCGAGGTCCTGGTTGGCCTGCGCCAGCTGGCGGTTGCTTTCGCTGAGGGCGGCGTTGGCAAGTTGCGTATCGGCCTGCACCAGCTGGAGCGTAGCGTGGTCGCCGGCCAGCTGCTCGCCGAGCTGTTCGAGGCGCTGGCGGGCCAGTACCTGCTCGGTGGCATCGGTGGCGATGACGGTGATGCCCGTAATCTGGTTTTCGGCACCACGCAGCGGCTGGTACACGAAATTCCAGTACACGGTCGCGCGTTGGCCGTGGCGGTCGAGCGTCGAGGGCAGCTCGCGCGCCACGTAGGGCACGCCCGTGGCCAGCACCCCATCCAGCAGCTTCTCGAATCCCTGGCCGGCGGCCTCGGGCAGGGCCTCGAACAGGGGCTTGCCCAGCACCTGCGTGGCCGTGCGCCCCCAGATTTCGCACACCGCCGGGTTGGCCAGCTCGATAACATAGCGCGGCCCCCGAAACACGGCCACCGCCACCTGCTCGCGCACCCGCACCTGGTCGGTCACGTCGAAGGCAAACACGTCCACCCCCACGATTTCGCCGTGCTCGCGGGCGGCCTGGCAGGTAAAGTCGAAGAACCGCTCGCGGGGGCCGTGCGGCCGTGCGTCGGCCAGGGGCACCTCCTGGCCCCGGTAAGTTTCGCCGGTGGCATACACGCGGTCGAGCAGCACCCCAAAGCCCTGGGCCTCGATTTCGGGCAGGGCTTCGGCCAGCGGGCGGCCCAGCAACGGCCGGTTGGGGTAGAAGCCCTGGTAGTTCCGGTTCACAAACGCGAAGCGGTGGGCCGGGCCGCGCAGCAGGCACACCAGAGCGGGGGTCTGGTCGAGGGCTTCGAAAAAAATGGTGCGCTCCTGTTCGGTTTTGCGCAGCGCATCCTGGAGCTGGGCGGTGCGCTCGGCCACCCGGGCTTCGAGTTGCTGGTTGAGCTTGCGCACGGCCAGGTTGGCTCGGCGTAGCTCGTGGGCCTGCACCCGAATTTCGTCGTTGTAAGCCCGCAGCTGCTCGTTGGCCACGCCCAGCTGCTCGTTGGTGGTGGCCAGCTCCTCGCAGCTCACCGACAGCTCCTCGTTGGTGGTAGCCAGCTCCTCGTTGACCAGCGCCAGCTGCTGGGCGGTTGCGCGCGGGGGCTGGTCGCCGGCTTGTTCCCGCTGCCGGCGGGCCTGCACGTGCGCGCTCACATTGTAGGCAAACAGAAGCAGGCCCGTTACCGCGCCAGCCTCGTCGCGGACGGCTTGCCCAATAAAGTTGAAATACAGCGGCGGGCGGGCTCCCGCGTAGCAGGGGCCGGTGTAGGCCACTTCCTCGTGGCCGTAGCACGTTGCGCCGGTGCGGTACACCTCGTCGAGCAGCGCGAAGAACGGCTGGTCGGCCAACTCGGGCAGCGCCACGCGCAGGGGCAGCCCCGCCAGGGTGCGCTCGCCAAATAGCTGCCGGAACCGCTTGTTGGTGACGGTCACCATATGGTCGGGGCCGGCCAGGGCGGCCTGGCACGACGGCGCTTCCTGCATCGCGGCGAGCTGGTGCCGCCGCGCCTCGGCCTCGGCGTGGGTCGCGGGCTCCGCACCCAAACGGGTGGGGGCTTGGGCATCGGGCAGGCGCGCAGAATCAGGCATCACGAAGTCGACAAGTCAGGGGAAGCGGTTTTATTTAACGAAGTGCCGCGAGCAACAACCAATTGGCGGCCTGCCTGACCGGCCAACCCGGCGTTTCGGGTTTCGCGGGCCGCGTCGTTTCCGGCCCGGCAGCAGCCGAAGGTAGCTCCGCGCCGAGCCAACTCATCGGGCACCGGCAATTGTTTCGGAACCCCGCCCCGGCCGGCCACGTAAAGGTGTGCCCTGGCTCACGGCTGCCGGTCATTGCCGGCTACCCAGCCACGAAGTCCCCGCCGGCCCCCTGTTCCGCCGCCGGGGCAACTCCTCGCCTTCCTACCTCTTCGCATGAACCTGATACCCACCCCGCCGCCCGGGCCCCCGGTCGAGGAACTACTGGTGCAGCGCCTACTGGCCCGCGACGAAAATGCCCTGCGGGAGCTGCACCAGCGGTATGCCAAAAGCCTGCTGGCCGTGCTCATGCGGGTGGTGCGCGACGAGGCCCTGGCGCAGGACCTCTTGCAGGAGGGCCTCCTGAAAATCTGGCTGAACATTGTGCGGTACGATGCCACCCGCGGCCGCTTGTTCACCTGGCTGGTGCGGGTGTGCTGCAACCTGGCCATCGACGCGCTCCGCAACCCGCGCCACCGCTTCCAGAGCAGCACGAAGCCGCTGGAAATATTCGCCGCGCAGCAGGTCCCGGCCCCGCCCACGTTCAACCCCGAGCACATTGGCGTGCGCGAGCTCACGCTCCGGCTCAAGCCCCGGCAGCGCGAGGTTATCGACCTGCTCTACTTTCGTGGCTGCACCCAGGTAGAGGCGGCCACGGAGCTGGGCATCCCCCTGGCCACCGTGAAAACGCGGGCCCGCGCCGCGCTGCTGGTACTGGCCCGGTTCGCGCACTAGGCCGGTTTCAAGGGCAATAGCGGGAGTAACGCCGCGAGCCTTCGCGGCCCGTCCTTGCCCATGCAGGCAAATGGTCGCTTCCGGCCGGGCGTTCGGGCCAGGTGCGCCTCGGGAACCGCGCCGGCAGGGCGGCCGCCCTGCTCAGGGTTTCGGCGGCTTCGCCAGGGCCTCGCCTTCGGCTACTTCCTCCATCCCCAGCAGCAGGCAGCCCGTAAATTGGCCGTCGCTGGTGAGAGCCCGGCCGTAGGCGAGCAGGCGGCGGGGCCCCGCGCCGGCAAAGTCGGCCGTGAAGCGGAAGTCGTCGAAGGGCACGGATGGGTCGGCCAGCAGCGCATCGAGGCGTTGGCGCAGGGCCGGCAGCTGCCACACGCCCCCGTCCAGCTCGTTGATGCTTTGGCCCTTCACGGCGGTGGCATCGAGGCCGAACAGCTCGGAAAAGGCGTGGCTGATGGCCAGCACCCGCAGCTTGGCATCCAGAATGAGCAGCGGCCCGCGCACGGTTTCCACAATGGCCTCGGCCAGGCGGCGGCTGGCCTGGAGCTGGGTTTCGAGGGCCTTGAGGGCCGTGATGTCGGTGAAGGTGATAACCGCCCCGCTGATGTAGTTGTCGAGGGTGCGGTAGGGCAGAATGCGCATGGCGTACCACTCGCCGGCCGTGGTCTGAATATTGGATTCCACGCTCACGAGGCGGTCGAGCACCTGGCGCACGTCCTGGGCCAGGTTTTCGTAGCGCAGGGTGCTGGCAAAGTGTGTAATGGGCCGGCCCACGTCGGCCGGCAGCAGCGCGATAATACGATGCACGGGCGGCGTAAACCGCTTTATCACCATGTCGTTGTCGAGGAAAATGGTGGCAATTTCCGTGGCATCGAGCAGGTTCTTCATGTCGTTGGCCGCCAGGCTCAGCTCCTCGGTTTTGCTCAGGTACTGCATGTTCAGGGTCATCAGCTCCTCGTTCAGGCTCTGCATTTCCTCCTTGTTGGTCATGGCCTCCTCGTTGGTGCTTTGCAGTTCCTCGTTGGTGCTTTGCAGTTCCTCGTTGGTGCTTTTGAGCTCTTCCACGCTGCTTTCCATCTCCTCGATGGTGGTTTGAAGGCGGTGCTTGGTCAATTGCAGCTCTTTTTCGAGGGCCACCATCGCACCGTCGCGCCCATTGGCGGGCGCGGCCGGCGCGGCCTTGCCCAGGCGCACCTTGCGCGGGGTGGGCTGGTCCTCAAATACCACCAGCAGCAGGCCGGCCAGGGGCTCGGGGTCGGCCAGGGGCTGCACCGTGAGGCGCAGCAGCTGGAGGCCGGCCTCGGTTTTGAGGCGCACGCCGTCGGTCACGGTGAGCTGGCGGGTGGCCAGGGCCTTGCCCACGACCTCGCTTATTTCGTAGCTCAGCTCTTCGCGGGCCATGTCGAAGAGGTTCATGCCGCCCAGGCCGGGGGCGGGCTCCAGGTAGCGGCCGGTGCGGCCGTTCACGTACAAAATGTCGCCCTTGGCGTTGATAACCACGGCGGGCGGGGTGTACTGGCGCAGCAGCAGCCGCTGCACCAGCGTGGCAAAAGAACCGTCTTTGGGGTTGGTCATTAAACTCATAACACCTGCGGCCGGGGCCGGGTTGGACTGCTGCGGGGCCAGCGCAAACGGAAAGTGAACAATGCGGCTGAGGGTGGCCGGCCCGTCGGCCCGGCGCGAGAGCTTCCACTTCACGTCCAGCGGCACAAATAAGTCCTGAGAGCCGGTGAGGTTTTCGCTCGGGCCCAGCAGCAGCAGCCCGCCGGGCTTCAGGGCGTAGTGAAACACGGGCAGGATGCTTTTCTGAAGCTCGGCCGAGAGGTAGATGAGCAGGTTGCGGCAGACCAGCAGGTCGAGCTTGGTGAAGGGCGCGTCCTTGGTGAGGTTATGCACGGCAAAAATCACCACGTCGCGCACCTCCTTTTTTATCTGGTAGTGGCCGTCGGTTTTGGTGAAGAACCGGGCCAGGCGCTCGGCGCTCACATCGGCCTCGATGGTGGTGGCGTAGAGGCCGGCGCGGGCCACCTCAATGCCTTCGGGGTTGATGTCGGTGGCAAAAATCTGCACCCGCAGGTGGTGGCCGGGCTCCAGTTGGTCGAAGCATTCGAGCACGCACATGGCCAGGGTGTAGGCCTCCTCGCCGGTCGAGCAGCCCGGCGACCACACCCGCACCACGCTGTCGGCGGGCTTGAGGCGCAGCAGCGGCGGCAGCCGCACCTTCAGCAGCTCGAAGGCTTCCTTGTCCCGAAAAAACTTGGTCACCCCAATCAGCAACTCCTTAAACAGGGCATCGACTTCGGCCGGGTTTTCCTGCAAGTAGCGCACGTAGTGGGTGAACTCCCGAATCTGGTGGGCATTCATGCGCCGCTCGATGCGCCGGAACACGGTGTTGCGCTTGTAAAAGGAAAAGTCGTGCCCGGTGCGCGCCCGAATGAGGGCGAAGGTTTTCTGGAGCGCGTTGGCCGGGCGCGACGGCGACTCGGCGGCCTCGCGACGGGGCCGGGCCAGCGCCGGCTTATGCACGTATTCGAGCAGCTTGGCGGGCAGCTGGTCGGCGGGCAGCACGTAGTCGACGAACTCGGTGGCCAGGGCGGCGTGCGGCATCGAGTCGAACTCGGCCGTGGCGGGGTCCTGCACCATCACCATCCCAAAGTTTTCCATCACCATTTTCAGGCCAATGGACCCATCGGCCCCCATGCCCGAGAGCACAATGCACACGGCCCGCTCGCGCAGGTCCTTGGCCATGCTCTGAAAAAAATGGTCGATGGGCAGCCGGCGGCCGGGCGGCTGCGTGGGCGCAAACAGCAGCAGCACGCCGTGCAGAATACTCATGTCGCGGTCGGGCGGAATAACGTACACCCGGTTGGGCTGCACCCGCAGGCCGTCGGTGGCCTCCAGCACGGGCATGGCCGTGAAGCGCTGCAACACCGCCCCCAGCTCCGAATGCTGGGTGGGCGACAGGTGCATGATGACCACGAAGGCCAGGCCGCTATCGGACGGCATGTGCCGAAAGAACTGCTCGAACGCCGCCAACGAGCCCGCCGAGCCGCCTAGCGCCACCAACGAAAACCGGTCGGCCCCGTCGTGGGGGCGCGGCGCGGGTCCGGCCGTGGCCCGCGCCGCCGGCGCAACCAAGGGAGGCGCGGGCAACGCGGGGGCCGAAGGGGAATGCTCGGAAGAGTTGGCGGACATGGCGGGAGGAAACAACGCGGTGCTGGCACCGCCGGCAAGCCAGTGCCAGCGGACGGTGGCACGGTTCCAAAATTAGGCTAAAAAACGCGCCTATCCCTATCCTTCGCCGGTTTGCTCCCGTCAACCAACTGGTTCTTTCCCCCGCCTTTCGCCCGTGCCCGCGCCGGCTCACCTCATTGTAATCGGCACTTTGGTCGGCGGTAGTGGCCTACGGGCCGGCCGTGGTGCAAGCCCGTAAAACCCACGTCAACCGCCTGCGCGAGTTCCTGCTGAATGGCCACGGCAACCCCGCCGGGCCGCCGCTCTCCGGTGAGAAGTGTAATTAAGAAGCCCCTGTTTGAGTTAGTCTCTGAACGGGATAGAAACACATAGTTGCGTCTTGTCGTTGAACGATATCAGCCGTACGGTGCGGACAACGAGACGCAACTATGCGTCTCTACGCCGTGCTGACGCACTAAACCGCTAATTCAAACAGCCTCTCCGGCTTCGGCAGAGCTGCGGGGCATCAGGCTACCTGGCGTACTCCGCTTTGCCAGGCCGCGTCGAACAGCGTGGGCACGAAGCACAGGCTGGCCCCCGACTGCCGGTCCAGCAGCTCTTGCTTCACCTCGTCGGAGGCATGCACCACCACCAGCTTCATGTTCTGCTCCTGCATTCGGAAGTTGTACTCCCACACCATGCGCACGGCTTCGGCCGACAGGCCATTCACCAGCTCGCAGTCTATCCACACAGCTGCTTTACCGCTCCGGCAAGCATTAAGCAGGCCGTGTTCGAGGGCATCTTCTGGGGTTGCGGCCGGGCCGGGTGTGAGCAGCAGCAGGTAGCTTTCGGGTAACGATTCTTGAAACACAGTAGTCATAGCGCTTAGATGGAAGGGTAAGATGCCGCATGAAAAACGGCTTAAACATGAGTTATCACTGCCCCATTTGTAGTGAAGCTGTTTAGAAAGTCGGTTTTTGGTTAATTTTTCGCAAAAAGATGACCACAAAGGCGAGCCAGTGCCAGGCGAGCCAGTTGCCGACGCTGGTTTCATAGGGTACGAGCAAGGTTTTGAAGCCGTCGAGCCAGGCGTTGGCGTGTTCGACCACGACGCGGCGGCGGTAAAGCTCGGGGTCAAAAAAGGTATCGTCGTCGGTCTGCCAGTCGGCGG
>JAYULN010000324.1:0-1840 GCA_043763525.1 Hymenobacter sp. | reverse complement strand
TGACGCCGCTGGCCGCGCAGGAAGAGCCGGCCAGCTTAACGCACTTGCGCGAGCAGTTAGCCGGGCAACTGCCCCCGGTCGAATTAGCCGCGCTATTGCTGGAAGTCGAGGCCTTCACGGGCTTTGCTAGCGCCTTCACCCACGTGGCCGATGGACAAACGGCCGCGACCGACCTGCCGCTGAGCATTTGCGCCGTACTGCTGGCCCAAGCCTGCAACATTGGCCTGAAAACGGTAGCGCGGGCGGACGTGCCAGCCCTGACACTGCCCCGGCTTTCGTGGGTACAGCAAAACTACGTGCGAGCCGAAACCCTCACGGCGGCCAATGCCCGGCTGGTGGACGAGCAGGCGCAGCTACCTCTGGCGCAGGCCTGGGGCGGCGGGGAAGTGGCTTCAGCCGACGGAATGCGCTTCGTCGTGCCTGTGCGCACTATTTACGCGGGCTGGAACAGCAAGTATTTCGCTTCCCAGCGCGGGGTGACCTACTATAACTTTACCAGCAACCAGTTCTCGGGCTTTCACGGCATCGTCATTCCCGGCACCCTGCGCGACTCGCTATTCATCTTGGCCGGGCTGTTGGAACAGCAAACCAACTTAGACCCCCGCGAAATCATGGCCGATACGCACGGCTTCAGCGAGGTGGTATTCGGGCTGTTTTCCTTGCTGGGCTTCCGCTTCAGTCCCCGGCTGGCCGACCTGCCGGACCAGCGCTTTTGGCGCCTCCAGAAATAGGATGACTACGGTCCGCTCAACGAACTGAGCCGCCACGTCATCAATGCCCGGCTCATCGCCGAACACTGGGACGACATGCTCCGGCTGGCCGGCTCACTCAAACTCGGCAAGGTCAAGGCCACGGCCGTCATGCGCACGCTGCAACGCGGCGGCTCGCTGTCGGGCCTGGGGCGGGCCGTGGCCGAATTGGGCCGGGTGGAGAAAACACTCTACCTGCTGGCCTACGTCCACGACGAGGCCTACCGGCGGCGCATCCTCGTGCAACTCAACCGGGGCGAAGGCCGCCACGCGCTGGCCCGCGCCGTCTTCCACGGCAAGAAAGGGGAGCTGCGTCAACGCTACCGGGAGGGCATGGAGGACCAGTTGGGAGCTTTGGGCTTAGTGGTGAATGCGTTGGTGCTGTGGAACACGCGGTATCTGCAACAGGCCCTGGAACAATGGCCGGCCACGGAAGGACCGCTTGCGCCCGACGAAGTGGCCCGCCTCTCGCCCCTGCTGCACGAGCATGTGAATATGCTGGGGCGCTACGATTTTACGCTGCCCGAAAGCATTGCAGCCGGGCAATTGCGCCCGTTGCGCAACCCCGAAAACTGGCAGGAGCGGTTTGCTCCCCTAGAATAAAGAAGCTGGCATGCCCCCCTACAGAGCCGTTACACCAGGTATTTGTGCATCGTCGCCACGGGGATGCCGGTGGCCACCTGGATTTTCTTAAAGCTCAGGCCGGTGCTGCGCAGTCGGCGGAGTTCGGCAATCACCTCGGGGGCCAGGGCAGGGCGGCCCGGTTTTTTGCTGCTGCGGGCCTGCCCGGTTTTGATGCGCTCCGAGAAGCGAACCCGCTCCTGTTTGGCAATGGCGGCCAGAAAGCCGATGATGGCATCCCGAAACAAGCCGGTGCTGTCCAGGTATTGCTCGGTGAAGGACTTGAACTGCACCCCGGCGGCAGTGAGCCGCTGCAGGTGATTAAGCGTCTCGGTCACGCCCTCCCGGCTAAAACGGTCCAAGGCCCAGAACAGCACCACGTCAAAGCGCCGCTGATGGGCATCCGCGAACAGTTGTTGAAACTGAGGCCGCTCGGCGCTGCCACCGCTTTCCTGGTCCGTGTACTCCTT
>JAYULN010000323.1:0-4574 GCA_043763525.1 Hymenobacter sp. | reverse complement strand
AGCCAGTATTAAGTAGTCAGTAGTCGGACATCAACCTGCTGTCAATCAAGATTTAACATTGGGTCTGACTACCGAATACTTATGTTTGACTACTTAATTGCTAGTATCGGTTGTCAGAAGGTTCAGGAACAGCCCTAACAACGAACAACAGACAACTAATTGCCTCGGGCCGGCTGCGGTGCCAAACCAACCCGAACAAAAAAAGAGTAGGGAACCTTCGTTGGAAGGCTCCCTACTCTCAGACTCTGGACTTACTTACGGATGCCCAGTTCCTTAATGATGGCGCGGTAGCGATTGATTTCGCGGTGCTGGAGATAATCCAACATGCGGCGGCGCTTACCTACCAGTTTCAACAGGCCCAGGCGGGTGCTATGGTCCTTTTTGTTCACCTTCAGGTGCTCAGTCAGGTGGGTGATGCGGTGGGTGAACAGGCCAATCTGGGCCTCGGCCGAACCGGTATCGGTTTTAACTTTTTGCAGGCTGTTCTTTTCGAAAATGGCCTGTTTTGCTTCGGTGGTTAGAATCATCGGCTGATAGGTGTTACCCCGTCTTTGGATTTAAAAATGAAAAAATAACTACCCCACACATTGGGGTGCCGCAAAGGTACGGAATTTAAAAACGGGATGAAAGCAGTGCCAGGAGATTTATTGGGCAAATGCCCTACCCTGAATCTTCTACTATTCTGCTTCGGGCTCGGTGATTTTACGCAGGGCCGGAATACCCAGCCGTTGCGGCAGCCGGCGCCAGAAATCCAGCTCCAGCAAGCCCGAGTCGTTGTAAGCCTGATATAAAAAAAACAGGCCCACGGGCAACAACACCAGGTTCGACATCCACATACCCAATCCGACGGGCATCACAAACTCGCGCCCATATTTCTCGCCCATTATGCTAAGCACGTAATAAATGATGAAAAACAGGATGGATACGAGAATGGGCACGCCCAATCCGCCCTTCTTAATAATTGCCCCCAACGGCGCGCCAATTAAAAACATGAGCAGCACGGCCGCCGTCTGCGAGTATTTTTTGTAGACTTCGATGCGAAACAGGGCCGAATTGCGGGCAATATCGTTCAGGCGCTCGGCGGTGGAGTTGGCGAAGGCCCGCAGGTTGCGGGCGCGGTTGGCAGCCTGCTGGATGTTGAGCGCCGAAACCGCAGGCAGCCGCATGGTTGGCACCTGCCAGCCTGCCACTTTGCGGTTGGCGGCCTGGCCGGTGGTGTCGAAGCGCAAAAAAGTGTAGTAGGCATTCAGCTGCCGGGGCAGTTGGAATTGCTCAAGGGACAGCTTCCTCTGCACCGAATCCGTCGAGTGGTGCAGCTGCGGGATGTTGAGCATCATTCGGTTGGTTGAAAACAGCTCCTCTTTGGTGCGGTTCAGGTCGAATGAATTCAGCGAGAAAGTCACCAGGTTATGGCCGAACCCTTGTCGGACGAAGCTGGCTCCGGCGCGGTCCTGGGCATCGGGCTGCTCAATGTATCGATGGCCGTGAAACAGTTCCAAGCCGAGGTACCCGCCATTGAAGCGAGTGAACATGCGGCCCGAATCGGCCAGCATCACCATGGCATTGCCCGACTTCTGGGTGTGGTCGTAAATCATCACCCCGTGCAGGCGGTCGCCGTTTTCACCGGTTTTCTTCTCTACCTTGATGGTATAGCCGGGAATTCCGTTATAGAACACGCCCTCCCGAATGTCGAGGGCCAGTTTTTGCTGGCGCACGTCCCACAGCAAGCTGTATGCCTTGAGATTGGCGCGGGGCACGATGGTTTCGTTGAACCAGAACGCGCCCACGGCCAGACCCACGGTAAGCAGCAGCACCGGCCGCAAAATCCGCGTCAGGGCAATGCCCGAGGCTTTGATTGCAGTCAGCTCGTGGTGTTCGCCCAGGTTGCCATACGTCATCAGCGACGAGAGCAGCACGGCCAGCGGCAGCGACACCGGCACGATGAGCACGCTGAAGTAAAACAACAGCTGCAGGAGCACGCCCGTGCCCAGGTCCTTGCCGATGATGTCATCGAGGTACTTGAGCAGCGTGTGGGTGAGCAGGATGAACTGCACCACCGCGAAGGTGAGCAGAAAAGGGCCGGCAAAGGCCTTTAGAATAAGCTTATCGAGCTTTTTGAACATGGCAGACGGCACCGGTGAGTTGTTCCGCACCAGCGCTGAAACGAAAGTCGGAAAGAAAAAGTACCGCATTGAACCGGTCGCGGTCGCGACCGGCCGTCGTTCTTATCCCCCGACCTGCTCGCGGAGCTTGGCCACCAGGCCCTCCCACATTTCCTGCTGCTCGCCGGCATCGTGCGTGGCCGAGTAGTCCACCACGCGCAAGTATACCTCGTCGGTTACCTGCGAGGCATCGAGCGTAAACTCCAGGAAAGTGGCATCGGACACTGGCTGCCGCTGCTCATCGAGAAACACGAAGCGCACGGCCCGGTTCAGGCGCTGGCCCGAGATTTCGGCGTAGTGGTTCTCATGATCCCAGATGAAATTGAGGCGCTGTCCTTCCACGTAGCGCACGTCGTCGCAAAACCATTGCGAAAGCCCGGAGGCAGTAGCCAGATAGGGGAAGAGGATTTTGGGCGAAGCATTGATGGGGAATTCCACCACGAAACGCGTTTTGGTTTGGATATCGGGCAAAGCCATAAGAATAATTACGAAGGAACCAAGGTGACAACCAGCGCAAAAGCAGTAGCAGTCGAAGAAAAGCAGTGTTTTTTTGGCCTATTAGCTTGCGGCGGGGCCGATTGTAGCGCTATCTTTGGACCCACAAAAAACCCGGCGGGGTAGCTCAGTTGGTTAGAGCACAGGATTCATAACCCTGAGGTCACGAGTTCAACTCTCGTCCCCGCTACTCAAAGAAACCGTTTTGGCTACGTGCCGGAGCGGTTTCTTTGCATTGGGGCCAATGGTTCAGCGATAAAGACAAACTGCCATAAGC
Source organism: Hymenobacter sp. (assembly GCA_043763525.1). Classification (GTDB taxonomy): domain Bacteria; phylum Bacteroidota; class Bacteroidia; order Cytophagales; family Hymenobacteraceae; genus Hymenobacter. The sequence continues at coordinate 1,640 of JAYULN010000323.1, read as the reverse complement.
AGCGGCCCTTGTTGCCAAACCGAAAACTACCGGGCGGGGTCATGAAACCCCAAAACAAGAAAACGCTGAACCCAAGGGCCAGCGTTTTCTTGGTTAGTAACGCGCAGGGGCAATTATTTTGCCTTCTCCACGATGCCCTTGAAGGCGGCTGGGTGGTTGAGGGCCAAATCGGCCAGCACTTTGCGATTAAGCTCGATGCCCGCCTTTTTCAGACCGCCCATCAGCTGCGAGTACGACAGGCCGTGCTCACGCGCACCGGCGTTGATACGCTGAATCCAGAGAGCCCGGAATTCGCGCTTCTTTACTTTACGGTCACGGTAAGCATACAAGAGGCCTTTTTCAACGGCGTTCTTGGCTACGGTCCACACGTTTTTGCGACGGCCATAGTAGCCTTTCGCCAAACGCATAATTTTCTTACGGCGGTGGCGCGAGGCCACGTGGTTGACACTTCTTGGCATAACCTAGAGAGTTTTTGGCAGCCGGCGACGGGTTAAAGTCTTAAGGCCGGAAGCCTGGTTGGAGGGAATTGTGAACTATGAATTTTGAATTATAAATTAGGGCAGAGCAAAATAGATAGCTCATTCATAATTTATAATTCTGAATTTATAATTAAATATTTAGCATCTGGCGCACACGATTCATGTCGGCGCTGCTTACCATACCGGTGTGGGTCAGGCCGCGCTTTTGTTTGGTCGTTTTCTTGGTGAGAATGTGGGATTTGAAGGCGTGCTTCCGCTTCACCTTGCCCGTTCCGGTGAGCGCAAAGCGCTTCTTAGCACCGGATTTCGTCTTTACTTTCGGCATTGTAGTGGTTGTTGGAGGGTTGGTTGTTGATTGGCTTGCGCCGACCTTCGGTTGTTGATTGCTAACTGACCAGGGGTCGGGAAGCCATCTTCAACCGGGTAAAAGCTATTCGGCAGCGTCGGTAGTGGCCGACACAACTTCGGTGGGTTCGGCGGCTTTGGGGGCCGCATCAGAAGCGGGTTTGGCAACCTTCTTTTCAGCTTTCGCGTCGGGGGCGGCGGGCTTAGCAGCAGGTTTCACTACGGCTGCCGCTTTAGGGGCCAAGTAGAGGAACATTCGCTTGCCTTCGAGCTTGGGCAACTGCTCTACTTTGGCCAAGTCTTCGAGGGCTTGGGCAAACTTGAGCAGCAGGATTTCGCCCCGCTCCTTGAAGACGATGCTTCGGCCCACGAAATGCACGTAGCTCTTGATTTTCGCGCCTTCGCGCAAAAAATCCTGGGCGTGCTTCACCTTGAAGGCGAAGTCGTGCTCGTCGGTGTTGGGACCGAAGCGAATTTCCTTCAGCACGACCTTGGTCTGCTTAGCCTTCAGCTCGCGGGTTTTCTTCTTCTGCTCGTACTTAAATTTCGAGTAGTCGATGACGCGACAAACGGGCGGAGTGGCGGTAGGCGAAATCTCAACGAGGTCGAGATTTTGGTCCTGCGCCATTTTCCGAGCCTGGTCAGTCGGATAAACACCCTGTTCGACGTTGTCGCCAACGAGTCGTACCTCGCGGGCCAGGATTTTTTGATTGATTTTGAACGGCTCTTCCACCTGCTGGCGGGGCACGTACCGACGATTCGGAGCTGCTATGGTTTGGTCCTCCTGCTAAAAAAGTGGCGGGGAATGAGATTCTG
>JAYULN010000322.1:0-1845 GCA_043763525.1 Hymenobacter sp. | reverse complement strand
TTCGGGTGGCTCTCCTGGCGCGGGAACGCGAACGACACCGGTCGCGCTACACCCTACCGCGTAACAGCAGTAATTAAGCTGCGGGCAAAGGCTATAGGAAAACTGCTTTCTCACGAAGCTGACTTACTCAGCCATCCGCCCTTTTTCGGCCCTCGTCTCCCCCATCCGCCAGTACACCAGCAGCGAGAGCAGCGCGCAGCCCGTCACGTACCAGTAAAACCATTCCTCCACGCCGTGGGCTTTGGCGAATAAGGCCACGTATTCGGCCGTGCCACCAAAAATGGCCACTGTGAGGGCAAAAGGCAGCCCCACGCCCAAGGCCCGAATTTCGGTCGGGAACAGCTCGGCCTTCACCACCGCGCTGATGGACGTGTACCCGCTCACCACAAAAAGCGCCGCGATGAGCAGGACCGCCGCCACCCCGGCATCGTGGGTGTGGGCCAGCTGGCGCAGCAGCGGCACCGTGCCCAATGTAGCCCCGATGCCAAACATGAGCAGCACCGGCCGGCGGCCTACTTTGTCGGAAATAGCGCCCAGCAGTGGCTGAAACAACAGCGCCACGGCCATCACCCCAAACGAAATGAGCGTGGCCTGCTCCTTGCTGAAACCCGACGTATTGACCAGAAACTTCTGGGCGTAAGTGGTGAAAGTGTAGAACGCCAGCGTGCCGCCCAACGTGAGGCCCACCACCGTAAGCACCGCCCGCGGGTGCTGCATCAGCAAGCGCAGCTGGCCGGGCGATGGCACGCGCCCCTCCCCTTCGGCCTCGGCCGAAAGCTGGCCCTGGCGGTGCAGTTCGAAAGCAGCCGTTTCGCCCATGTGCGTGCGCAGGTACAAGGCCCCCATGGCCGCCAGCGCCCCAATCACAAACGGCACCCGCCAGCCCCAGTCGCCGAGCTGCGCGGGCGTGAGCACCTGCTGCAAGCCCAACTGCACCGCCAAGGCCAGCAGCTGCCCGCCCATCAGAGTCAGGTATTGGAAGCTGGACCAGAAACCTCGGTGCCGCACCCCGGCCATCTCGCTGAGGTAGGTGGCCGAGGTGCCGTACTCACCACCCACGCTGATGCCCTGCACCAACCGGGCCAGCAGCAGTAGCGCCGGCGCGGCTACCCCAATGCGGGCATAGCCCGGCGTGGCCGCAATCAGCAGCGAGCCGCCCGCCATCAGGCGCACCGAGAGCAGCAGTGCCGCCCGGCGGCCATGCCGGTCGGCATAGGCCCCCAGCAGCCAGGCCCCGAGTGGCCGCATCAGAAAACCCACCGCGAAAATGGCGGCCGTATTGAGCAATTGGGCCGTGGCGCTGCCGTGCGGGAAAAAGACGGGCGCGAAATATAGCGCGAAGGCCGAGTAGGCATACCAGTCGTACCACTCGACCAGGTTGCCGATGGAGCCGCTGATGATGGAGCGCAGGCGGGAGACGGTTGCGGAAACGGGGAGTACGGGTTGGCTCATGGCAGCAAATTAGCGCTGCTTTGGAATCAGATTTTGTTCCCCGGTCCGACGGCGGAGCCGTCCGACCGGTTGTCGTGAGCGCTGCTGGCACGATTAACAACCACCCACTAACCGCAACTTGAGCTAGTAAGCGGAGTACCCCGACCTCTAGCTAAATCAACCAGCCTCCTGGCCGCAACTACCTGCGATTACAATGCATCGATTTCGTGCAACAACAACAACAACAACCGGTCGGACAGCTCCGCCGCCGGACGGGGGAACGGCTTAACCCGCAAGCCCGGTTGACCAGTAACTGCTGTTACGCGGTAGGGTGTAGCGCGACCGGTGTCGTTCGCGTCCCCGCGCCAGGAAAGCCACCCGAACGGCACGGGGACGCGACCGGTGTCGTTCGCG
>JAYULN010000321.1:0-1847 GCA_043763525.1 Hymenobacter sp. | reverse complement strand
AACTGATTGGCAACGCTGAATTCGGCATCAATCCCCCGGTTCGAGACCGGGTTCTGCTGCAAATGCTGGTCTATTTTGTTTTGCACTTTGACCAGCACAGATTCCAAATGACCAAAATCAACCCCAAAAAGCCGTTTGCAAACGTGGGGGCTAGCTTTCAATAATGTATATTTGTCGTTCATAACCAGCGAGTTAAACTTGATTTATGCTTTTCACTGTAAATTTATGCAGGAAAGAGGTCTAATACAGCGACGGGGCTATTCAAATCCTCTTTTGTAGTTCTTGCAATAATCCGAATTGTGGCAAATGTGAGCGTCATGTTGGCGAATCCGTACATGCTGAAACAGTTATTTACACCATTGCGGCAGATGTGTTTCTACACATACGGCGACAGGCCGAGGAGAACAAAATGCTGGTCACTACCAAGTCCTATGAAAGGTGTTTAGAGACTCTTTTCATAGGGGCGAATTATCAAGTTTCCACCAATCAAATCAAAGAGCACGACGAAACAACAACATACATGATTCAGGTGTCAAGAAAGCCCGCCAGCCCAGAAGCCCAAAAACAGGAATGCCCCATCCCATGGTTCACTAGATTGAATCGGTTCTTGGTCGCCGGGTTTGGGTCGCTTAGTTTGCTTCGGCGGCGGCGGGATGCTGAGCAAGCCTTTTAGGCCAGCATCAAAAGAATTGGTCTGCTTTGACGCTTGAAGTTGTTTTGCCTTCTTCTCTAACGCCATCATGCCGCGCCCAATGTCAACCTTGCTCAATGATAACAATTGTTGCTCTACTACGTCGGCTAAATACTTTATCCGAGCAGGACGCGAGTAGCCCTCCTCCATCAGCAGCGCATTAATACCCTCGATATTGGAGAGCACAATCAACTCCTTGGTTGTGGCGTAATCACGCAGGTTCTTGTTGCCTGTGGTAAGCGCGGGGTTATCAGCCCTCCACTGTTTTGAGGTAATATGAAATAGTGCCAAGTTCAGCGTTTCTGCTTCATCGGCATACACAAACCCGTCTAGGTCTTGCGGCAAGCCACGACGCGGTATTTCGTAATCACGTACCGCATCGGTTTGAATCCGCCAGCTGGCAGCCGCGAGCACCCTTCTAACGCTCCACTCTGGGTCTAGTCGGCGCTGCTCTTCCTCTTTTAGTCGTTTGAATTCCTTGAGGACGTACAGGTAGTAAACAGGGTCCAGCCATGTGCAAAATTGCAGGGCAATGTCCTCGTGTGCGTAAACGCTGCCCCCGCGTCCGCGCTTAACGCTAATCCCAACGGCACCAGTGCTTTCTATCCACCTGGCCGGTGACATAGAAAAGCTTTTCCTGATGCTACTATCAGTGGTGTGCTGCCAGTATGCCTCATCTGAAAACCGCTCTCCTGCACCATACAGCTTCTCCCATACAGCCAAAAACTTCATGGTGTCACCCGCCTTTATCCAGGTGGCAATAGCCGCCGAAGTGTCTTCCCCCTCCCTGGCACCAGCGCCTGCCAAGTCGCTGAGACTGATGTAGTCGGCATCATTCACCTGCCAAACCACAATAGGGTGGCCCTTTATCGTCATTATTCGTTGATTCTTCATGTTTTTTGTATTTTTAAAATACCTCTAAAAGAAGGACTTTTTTTTGTGCAATTATCATGCGTATTAAAAGCCTTATAAACAAGTATGTACATAACAACAGTGCAATTAATACTGAATCAGCGTGTCTATTATTTGCACTATTGAAATGTCGCTACCGAGCCATTAAGTAGTCGGACATAAGTATTCGGTAGTAAGACCCAATGTTAAATCTTGATTGACAGCACTTTGATGTCTGACTACTTAATACTGGCTACCTACTTAG
>JAYULN010000320.1:0-1849 GCA_043763525.1 Hymenobacter sp. | reverse complement strand
GAAGAGGAAGAGGAAGAGGAAGAGGAAGAGGAAGAGGAAGAGGAAGAGGAAGAGGAAGAGGAAGAGGAAGAGGAAGAGGAAGAGGAAGAGGAACTCCCCGTCGGCCAGCGCTTGGACTCAGGCCTGCCCCCACACGCCATCAACCTGCACCTGGGCGAAACGCCGGACCTGCCCCACGGCCAGGCCCAGGTCGGCCACGGCGCGACGCCGGCCGTTTTCCTCCGTCAGCAGGTGGTGCTTGGGCAGGCGCATGACAAAATTCAAGCCGGTGTCTTTGAGCCACTTCAGCCATACCTGGCCGACAAACTCGCGGTCCCCGAGCACCAGCCCGATGCGTTCGCGGCCCAGCGCGGCCACGCAGGCCTGCAGCACGGCGATGCGCTGGGCGGCGTTGGAGTTGCCGCTGCGGTTGTCGAGCAGTTCCCCGTAGAGCGGCACGTGCCACGCGCCGCAGCCCACGGTGACGAGCAGGATGTTGACCGGGCACCGGCCGAAATCCCACTCGGTGCGGTCCAGGCACAAGCGCCGCTTGCCCGTGGCCGGCAACAGGCGGACTATCAACTGAATAAATAATAAATAGTCCAGCGTCACGTCGCGGAAGAAGTTCTGAATCCGGGTTTCATTCGAGGCCGGCCTGGCGGTGTCATTCAGGTGCTGGGCCACTTCGCAAAACTGCACGTTGCGGCTCTTTACCAGGCCGATAATGAAGTGGGCGACGAACTTTTGCCGCGAGCGGTGGCCCACCAGGGGCACGTGCTGTAAAACGGTCGTAATTTTGGCGATGAGGCGTTGCTTCACGGGGCGGAAGGGCTTGAAGGTGTTGGAACCACAAAGGTCGGTCCGCCCCGTTTTTTGGTCTGCAACTCCTTCAAATACCTAACACGGGCCCTTTTTCGCTTGGAAACAGGCGCAAATCACTGTAAATTAGTTTGTTGAAAAATCGTAGGGTAGAGTAAATCTTGCCTATTGCTCAGGTACATGCACCGGCCAATCAACAACAAATCAGCCAGCCGATAGCGTCATTTCGACACTTGCCGAAAATCTTCTGCTTGCAGAAAGTAGTCACGAATGCTCGAGTTCATGGCCGAAAGTTAGCCCCAGTCTCTCTTCATGCGTTTGCCCTGGCTTCCGACTGGTTCCGCGTCTCTGACGCGCTACGTGAACAATACCGAACAGCCACTTCAGCGGCGCGACCGGGGTGTTGGGAAGCGCCAGGCCCGTTGGCAGCGCGTCCGAGACGCACGCCAGCCCTCAATGCGTAATTTCTAAATACAATACAGTAAGTGGGGCGCAGAGTAAATGCGACAACTAAAGGGGCGTATTAACCTGCCATTTCCAGCCCAATCTGTCCTAACCCTTCACAACGGAACCCTTTCACCCAAGATTTGCCCGAAATACATCACGTGCTAATTCCTTGGAAGAGAGTATGTCCGTCCCTAGGTTTTAGTTATTTCGACTGGGTACCAACTGCAAATCTCACTTGTTAGCTTGTAAACTCCCATTATTGTCCCTACTTTTGCAGTCCCAAATTGTTAAATAGACAACGGGTTCTGCCACAGCAACTGCTCTAACAGAAATTCTGCAAGTAAAAAACTTAATTTTCTAAAGTCCTTGCTTAATCCGAAAAAAGTGCCTTAGCCTTACACCCCGCTTAACCAAAAGGCTCAAAAAGCGAAATGAAAAAGAAAATCGCTCTTTTTCTTGTCCGTTCAAAACTTCTGCTTACCTTTGCACTCCCAATCGCAGGAAAGGGGATTGAAAGTTAAGAAATACCGGCTAATTCATTAGCCCCACTGCCACACCAACTGGGTTTGGCACACGTTCTTTGAATGTTTGGAAAAGACAAATA
>JAYULN010000319.1:0-4596 GCA_043763525.1 Hymenobacter sp. | reverse complement strand
CGAAGACGCTACCCAGCAGATAATTCCGCAGGCCCAGGCCCGACCCGTGCGCCCCGGCCAGCTGCCGCTGCGCGGGGCCACCATCACGGGCTGCGCCCCCAACGCCGCCGCCAACGGCTACGCCCTGGCCTACACCCGCGCCAACCAGTCGTACACCCTGAACTACAGCTGGACCACCACCGGCCGCTACACCTTCGACCTGGTGGCCCCCACCGGCACCACCACCAGCACCTACAACGCCACCGCGCCCTGCGCCGTGCCCACGGCCACCCGCGCCAGTAACGCCGGCAGCGCGGCCGTGGCCATCTACCCCAACCCGAGCAGCCAAACCTTCACGCTGGCTCTCGGCCCGAACATCGCCGGGCGCGACGTGCGGGACATTGCCATTTACGACCAGAAAGGGGCCCTGGTGTACCGTACGCAGCAGTACCAGGCTTCCATCAACCCCGGCCCGCTGACCGCCGGGGCTTACGTGGTCAAAATCCAAACGGCCACCACGGCCTGGACCAGTAAGCTGGTGGTAGAATAAGCGGGGTTGGTTTGCCGGGGATGTAGCGCAGACTTTGTAGTCCGCGTCCCCACGCCAGTAGGGTCCGCTCAACCAGCGCGGGGACGCGGACTACAAAGTCCGCGCTACATCCTGCTGCGCAAAACCAATCCGTCACTCCCCCCCCCCTAAATTTCCGCCAAAATGATGAAAGGCTTCTTGCTCGCATTCTTACTGGTCGCTTTCAGCCTCACGGCCAGTGCCCAACGCAACACGATTTTAATTATTGCCGACGACCTGAGCCCCGATTACTTCGGCTTCTACGGCAACACGCTCGACACGGTGGACGTGCCCAATATCCGGGGGTTGCTGGCCCGGGGCATCCGCTTCACGAACCTGACGAGCAACCCGGTGTGCTCCTCCACCCGCACCACCATTCTCACGGGCCGCTACAGTTTCCGGACCGGCGTGGGCGGCATTGTGGGCGGGGCGGGCGGCTCGAATGGCATTGACGCGACGGAAATGTCGATTCCCAAATTATTGCGGATTTATAATCCCACCATTGTCAAGGCCAATATCGGGAAATGGCACCTGAACCAGCCCACGCCGTCCGCCAATTTACTCAATCCCCTCACCCTGGGCTACGACTGGTACGAGGGGCCCTTTATCGGGCAGCTGCCCAGCTTCACCAATTGGCAGAAATACACCAACGGCGTGGCCAGCACGGTGACGACCTACGCCACGACCGAGAACGTGGACAACGCCCTGACGTGGCTGCGGGCGCAGAACCCGACGAAACCCTTCTTCCTCTGGCTGGCCTTCAACGCCCCGCACGAGCCGCTGCACCTGCCCCCGGCCGGGCTGCATTCCTACACCACCTTATCGGGCACGGCGGCCGATATTAACCTCCAGCCGAAGAAATATTTCAAGGCCATGATTCAGGCGATGGACAGCGAAATGGGCCGCCTGTTCGCCAACCTCCAGCAAATGGGCCGGATGGACAGCACCGACGTCATCTTCATCGGCGACAACGGCAACACGCCCCGCACCGCCCAGATTACCAACCTGAACAAGGCCAAAGGCACCGTGTACGAATACGGAGTGCATGTGCCGCTGATAATTGCCGGCCCGTCCGTCGTGAACAAAGGCCGGGTGAGCACGGCGCTGGTCAACACCGCGGATTTGTTCGCCACCATCGTGGAGAATTTCGGCTACACCAACTGGCAGTCCCAGATACCGGCGGCCAAACCCGTGGATAGCAAAAGCCTGCGGCCCATCCTTAAAAACACGGCAACCAGCGTGCGGCCGTGGGCCTTTACCGAAATATTTAAGCTGACCCACGATAACGACGAGGGCAAAGCCATGCGCACGTTGACCTACAAGCTCATCCGGTTCAATTACGGGGCGGAAGAGTTTTATAACCTGGCCCTCGACCCGCTGGAAAACACCAATTTGCTAACCGGGACCCTGACGGCCACCGACATCACCAACTACCAGTATCTGTGCCGTGAGATGACGACGCTGGTGGGTGCCGGCACCTTTTGCAACACGGCATTGGCCACGACGGCGGAATTACCAAATAACAGTGCGCTTTTCGCCGTGTTTCCCAACCCCGCGAAGCAAGTAATCACCATTCAGTTTGGCAAAGAAATACCGGGCAATTCCGAATTTCAGCTATTTGACGCGGTGGGACGGGTCGTGTATCGGCGGCAAAACATCCCCCCGCTAACCACCTGTTCCATCGATGTTTCAGCCCTGCCCAAGGGCGTGTACTACGCCCTGCTGGAAGCCGACGCAACGTCTTTTCGGAAAACTGTTCTGGTTGACTAACGCCTTCTGCCCGGCGCGGCACAAAGCTCCGCAAACAGGCTACCCATCATTGCTCACCAACCTTCGCCTCCCATGTCACGTCCCCCTTCATTCACCTTAGCGGCCGTTGCGCTGGCTGCCGGGCTGGCCGGCTGCGGCAAGCCGGAAACTACCTCCCCCACCCCGGCCACTACCCCCACTACCCCCACCGGCTACTCGGGCACGGGCTCCGTGAGCCAGGGCAAGGGCACCACCACCACGGCCAACCTGTTCGCCGCCGGAATCCGGGTGGCCGCCCTGGGCACGGTAACCGCAACCGACAACAAAACCTGGACCGTGCCGGCCGAGGTCAACTACGCCAGTGCTGCTTTCCCGATGGCATCGGATTTGTACAACTCCTACGTGACGGGGCACTCGTATGCCACGGCCGCGGCGGCCGTGGCGGCCCTGCCGGGCAGCGACGTGGTGACGATTGACGGCGGCGGCGACATCTACACGGCCTACGTGTTTGCCGACAACTACTTCGAGCTCTACATCAACGGCATTGCCGTGGGGAAAGACGCCGTGCCCTACACCGAGTTCAACTCGTCGCTGGTACGCTTCAAGGTGAGCCGGCCCTTTACCGTGGCCGTGAAGTGCGTGGACTGGGAGGAAAACCTGGGCCTGGGCACCGAAACCCAGGGCACTTCCGCCACCCACGTGGGCGATGGCGGCTTCGTGGCGGTCATCAAAAACGCGGCCGGCACCACCGTCGCCCTCACCAACAACACCTGGAAAGCCCAGACGTACTACACGGCCCCGGTGGTCGATTTGGCGTGCCTGACGGAAAGCGGCGGCACCCGCGGCTCGGCCAGCTGCGCCACCACCACGGCCAGCAGCAGCAGCTATGGCGTGCATTGGGCCGTGCCCGCCACCTGGTTCAGCCCCACGTACGACGACTCGGGCTGGCCGGCCGCCACGCCCTTCACCAACGCCACGGTGGGGGTCGACAACAAGCCGTCCTACACCAATTTCACGGATATTTTCGACAACAGCGCCAGCGATGCCAGCTTCATCTGGTCATCCAATCTGCTGCTCGACAACGTGGTGCTCCTGCGCAAGCAGGTGCAGTAAGCGGCACCACGTAAAGCCCCACCGGGGCTCCCGCCGAACACCGCGCGACCCGAATAAAAAGGTCCGTTTCACCCGGTAATCTACCGGGGAAACGGACCTTTTTACTAACGCCTGTAGAAGTATCTGCTTGTTGCCATTGGGGGCGGCAAGAGTGGTGCGCCCCCACTTGCCACCGCCTCTACGCCCGCTGTTGCGCTGCTTATTTCACGTTCACCAGCAGGCCCAGATAGGCCAGGCGGCCCAGTTGCGGCCCCCCGATAATTTGCGTGTTGTAGGCATCGAACGCGTTCGACACCCCTGCTTGCAGGGTGGTGGCCAACTTGGGCAGGGTGTAGCCCAGGTAGGCATCGGTGGTGCGGTAGGTACGCACCTGGCCCGTGGCGAAGGGCATTTCCTGCAAGTGGCCTTCCACCCAGCGGTAGCTCAGCGAGTAGGACAGGTTTTTCAGTACCGTTCCGTTGGCTGTCAGGTTAAATTTGTGTTTGGGGGTGTTGAAAAACGTCCGGAAGCCGCTGGACAAATTGCTGCGGTCCAGCACGTTGAGCGAGTAATTACCGCTCAGGCTCAGGGCACGGCTCAGGTAATAATTCAGGCCCAGGGTGGCCCCTTGGGTGTACACGGCCTGGCTATTATTGTAAGATATGTAGATGATGCGGGTAGGCGAGACGCGGGTTTCGGTGAAGCCCGAGGCCAGGCCCGCGCCAAACTGCTGGGGCGTGGGGCGGCTGCCGTCGGTGTTGCCGATGATGGACTGCCCGCCGATGAAATCGGTGTAGCGGCTGCGAAAATAGCTGGCATCCAGGTACAGGTTGGGTAGCAGGGCGCCTTTGTAGCCCACTTCGAACGTGTTCACGCGCTCCAGCTTAAGCTTGGCAATAGAAATTTCGATGGAAGAAAGCGAGGTGCCGGGCGGAAAAGGCTCCCCGTTAGCATCGGCGAAAGCGTAGCCCTGGTAGCCTTTGCCCACGTTGCCGAGCAGAATAAAGGTGCTGGCATCGGTGCGGACGTACTGGTCGGCTTGGGTGGGGCTGCGGAACGCCTGCCCGTAGGAGGCCCGGAAATTGTGCTTTTGCTGCCCGCCGACGGAATACACGGCCGAGGCGCGGGGCGAAAACGAGGAGTTGAAGTTTTGGAATACATCGACGCGGCCGGCCAGGGCCAGTTTCAGGCGCTCGCGGAGCAGGGTT
>JAYULN010000318.1:0-11510 GCA_043763525.1 Hymenobacter sp. | reverse complement strand
TGGGTGTGGACTACCTGGAAAAGGCCCTGCGCACGCTGCGCACCCAGTTCGCGCACCTCTCGATGGAAGTGCAGCCGCTGGACCAGGCCGACTACGAGCGCCTGATTCCCGAGGGCCTGAACACGGTGCTGGTGTACCAGGAAACTTACCACCGCGCCGACTACAAAAAGCACCACCCCAAGGGCAAAAAGTCGAACTTCAACTACCGCCTCGACACGCCCGACCGGCTGGGCCGGGCCGGCATCCACAAAATGGGCCTGGGCGTGCTCATCGGGCTGGAGGACTGGCGGACGGATTGCTTCTACACGGCCCTGCACCTCGATTATCTGGAACGCACCTACTGGCAGACCAAGTACAGCCTCTCCTTCCCGCGGCTGCGGCCCGCCGAAGGGCTGCTGCAACCCAAAGTGGAGATGAGCGACCGCGAGTTGGTGCAGCTCATTTGTGCCTACCGCCTGCTGAATGAGGAAGTGGAGCTCTCGATTTCGACCCGCGAGAGCCCCACTTTCCGCGACCACGTCATCAAGCTGGGCATCACCAGCATCAGCGCGGGCTCCAAAACCAACCCCGGTGGGTACGCGGTGGCCCCGGAGTCGCTGGAGCAATTCGAGATTTCGGACGAGCGCAGCCCGGCCGAAGTAGCCGCCATGCTGCGCCGCCAGGGCTACGAGCCCGTGTGGAAAGACTGGGACGCGGCCCTGGCCGAAAAAAGCTAACTGCCAGCCGCTCGCAGCCGCCGGAGCGTGCCCACCGGGTCGGGGCTTTGCCAGAGGGTGCCCAGCACGGCCGCGCCCGCGAAATCCGTCGCTTGCACCAGGGCCAGGTTTTGGGCCTCGATGCCACCCAGCGCCAGCACCGGCGGCTGGTAGCCGGGCCGGACGGCGCGGCGCTGAAAAAACGCCCGTAGCTCGGGCAGCTCGAAGGCACTGCCGTAGCCCGGCTTGCTGAGGCTGTCGAAAATCGGGCTCAGAAACACGTAGTCGTAGCGGCGGCGGTGTTGGCTGATTTCGGCCAGTGCGTGAAACGACGTGGAGAGCGACTGGCCGGGTAGGAGCGCGGGGCGGCGCACTGTGGCGGCCCGGGCCGCGGCCGTGAGGTGCAGCCCGCCGAGGCGGTAGCGGCGCACCAGTTCGGGGTGCCCGTGCAGCACCAGCCGCGAATGAAACTGCTCGGGGATGGCCTGAATCAGGCTTTCGACTTGCGCGGCCGGCCAGTTGGGCTTGCGCAGGTGCAGGGTTTCGGAGCCCGCGCCGAGCACGGCCGCCAGCAGGCGTGCTTCATCGGGCAGTGCGGTGGGGGCGCTGAGGAGGACGAGGCGAAACATGGGCGGCTAGTGCAGCCGCGCGGCCAGCTCCTCGGGCAGCAGGCGCAGCTTGTGGGTGTTGTAGTCGAAGCAGAGCATGCCGGTTTTGGCGCGGGCTACTTCCTTACCGGCCTGGTTATGCACGTGGTACACCACGTCGAAGCCGTACTTGCTGCGGTCGGTGCCGGCCATTTGCACGCGCAGCACGTCGCCGTGGAAAGCCTCGCTCTTGTACTCCACGGCCACATCCACCATGATGAGGCCGAGCTTGGTAACGGCATCGTAATCGTTCGGCACGCCGATGGAGCGCAGGAAATGCACCCGCGCCTCGTGCAGCAGGCCCAGCATGGCGTCGTTGCCCACGTGCCCGCCGTAGTTGAGGTCGGTGATGCGCACCGGAATTTCGGTGGTGAAGGAGAAGGTGTCGGGCAGGGCTACTTTTACGCGGGGCATGAATAGAATTAAGAATTAAAATTTGAGAATTATAAATGAACGGCCAGCAACCATTGGATGACAAGCCAAAGGTAGAGGTGCGCGTGACGGCCGATGGCTCGGCCACGCTTTTCGTGCCGGCCCTGAACGAGCAGTACCACTCGCGGCACGGGGCGCGGCAAGAGTCGGCGCACGTCTTCATCCGGCACGGGCTGCTGCCGCTGCTGCCCGCTGCCGCCGAAGCGGCCCGGCCCCTGCGCATCCTCGAAATCGGCCTCGGCACCGGCCTCAACGCCCTGCTGACGCTGGAAGCCGCCCAGGCCGCCGGCGCTTTCATTGAGTACGACGGCCTCGAAACCTTCCCGCTGCCGCCCGCCGTGGTGGCCGCCCTGCAACCCAATTGGGACGAGCGCGGCACGCCTATCAAAGAGCTATTTGCCGAGCTACACGCCGCGCCCTGGGATGCACCGGTGGCGCTGCTGCCCGGCTTCGGGTTGCGCAAGCTGCACCAGTCGCTTCAGGAAGCAGCACTGCTAGTCGGGCACTACGGCCTGGTTTATTTCGATGCCTTCGCCCCCGAAAAACAGCCCGAACTGTGGACCGAAGCCATTTTTGCCCAGCTCTACGCCGCCGCCGCGCCCGGCGCGGTGCTGGTGAGCTACTGCGCCCAGGGCCAGTTCCGGCGCAACCTGCGGGCCGCCGGCTGGCGCACCGAAAGGTTGCCCGGCCCCCCCGGCAAGCGCGAAATGACGCGGGCGGTTAAACGCTGCGTCTTAACCGAGCCAGCGGCGGAACTCGGGCGTTTGGGCGGCGCTGGTGGTCAGGGTGATGGCGGGGGTGCGCAGCCGCACGGCCAGGCGGTTGTTGAAGTAGGGCTCGGCCCGCTCGATGAAGGCCACGTTCACCAGCTCGGAGCGGTTGAGGCGGCCGAAGCGGCTGGGGTCGAGCTGGCGCTCCAGCTCGGCCAGCGTGCCGCTGAGCGGGTAGCGGACACCGGCCCCGTCCACGGCGAAGGTGATGCCTTCGTCGGCTTGCAGGTAGGCAATGTCGGCGGTTTGGAGGAGGTAGAGGCCGTTGCGCATCCGCACCGAAAAGCGCTGCTTGTAGGCCGGTTGGCCGTGCTGGCGTAGCGCCTGGGTCAGCTCGCGCATCACGTCGGGGGGCAGGCTGGGCGCGGCTGGGCGCGGTTGGGCGAGGCTGGTGCGCAGCCGCTCGTACTTAGCCAGGGCGGCTTGCAGCTGCTCCAGGGTGAAGGGCTTGAGCAGGTAGGCAATGCCATTGCCCCGGAACGCGGCCAGCAAATACTGGTCGTAAGCGGTAGTGAAAATGATGGGGCAGGCAACGGGAAACTGCTCGTAGAGCGAAAAAACATTGCCATCGAGTAGCTCGATATCCGACAGAATCAGGTCGGGCAGGGAGTTGGCCTGGAGCCAGGTCAGGGCTTTTTCCACGCTGCGGAGCACGGGCGGCGCGGTGGCGTGCCCGGCCTGGGCCAGCAGCTGCGTGAGCTGGCGGGCGGCGGGTTCCTCGTCTTCCAGAATCAGGATATTCATGCGCTAACGAGTAGCTGGGCGGCCCCCGCCCGGCGGGCCTGGCGCAGCAGCGGGATGGTGACCGTGAACGAATCGGCGCGGGCTTCGACCCGGATTTCCTGCTGAAATAGCAGCCGGTATCGCTCGCGCAGGTTGGCCAGCCCCGTACCGGCCGACTCCACGGGCGCGCGCTTGGGGCGGCGGGCGTGGTGCACGGTGAGGGCCGTGGTCGTGGCTTCGAGGCTGATGAGCAGGGGCGCATCCTCGTTGCCGGCGTTGTGCTTGATGGCGTTTTCGAGCAGCAGCTGAATGGTGCCGGGCACGAGCAGCAGCTCGGCCACTTCGGCGGCCGGGGGCAATTGCTGCCGGAACTCGTAGGCTGTTCCAAACCGGTGGCGCAGCAGGAACACGTACTCGTCGGCAAATTGCAGCTCCTCGGCCAGGGGCACCACGTCTTCGTGCTGGTGCCGGATGAGGAAGCGGTAGAGCGCCGCCAGCCGGGTTACAAACTCGTTGGCTGCCGCCGGGTCTTCCTGAATGAGGCCGCGCAGCACGTTGAGATTATTGAACAAAAAGTGCGGGTCGAGTTGGGCTTTGAGGTTGCGCAGCGCGCTTTCGGCCTGGGCTTTTTGCAGCAGCAGCACGTGCCGCTGGGCCTCGAAGTAGCGCTTGCCAGTGAGCAGCACGGCCAGCAGGCCGTAGCTTTTGGCGTGGGCCACGGCTCCGAGCACGATGCGGGTGCCCGATAAGGAAACCGCAACTGAGGGTTCAAAAAAATGGTCGTACAAAATGAAGTACGCACTGCCACTCAGCAGCAGAAACAGCGGCAACAGGGCCAGGCCCAGCAACCACTGCTTGCTCAGCAACAAAGGCAAAATGCTTCCCACCAGCAAGGCCACGGTGGCGGTATCAAACAGCACTGTGGCCCCCACCTGCGGCAGTACTTGCCACGCCCCCTCGCCGTGGTCGGTGCGGTACTGGAGGAGGAGCACCGGGGCTACCACCAGCCAGTAAGTGGCCACCAGTATCAAGTCGGAGTGCGAAGGGCGTTGAATGGGGAGAGTGGATATCATGCGAAAAGAAAGCGCAAGATGCACCCGTCGCCCCAATGATTCGAGGCTATTTACGCAGATGTGCATCAACAAACTGCCCGAACAGCGAAGCCATGTAGTGATTTGCTGGACGGTTATGCTTTCAGAACGATTTGCGTAGTAGCTGGCCACTGCCGCTAATGCGCTGGTTAATGCTGGGGTTGCCGCTGAGCACCACTGTGCCACTACTGCTAATTCGGACGTTCGCCGCACGCGAGGCGTTTACCTGGCAATTGCCCGAGCCGCTCACGTGAACCAGGCAAGTACTGGTAACCAACCGGTCGGTGTTGATAGCGCCTGAACTGCTAAGGTCGAGCGAAGAATGGGTGCAGGAGCCGGCTGCCGTGATACTGCCCGAGCCCGCTACGTCGGCTTGTAGGGTATCGGCGCGTAGGTGGTCAATACTTATCCGCCCGGAGCTGCTAAGCTCGGCCTGTACGTTGGAGGCCCGCAACTCTCTCACTCGCAGGTGCCCTGAACCGCCCACATCCAGGACCAGCCCTTTTACACTAAGGCTATCAACCTCCATATCCCCAGAGCTTCTGACGCTTAGGCTGCTTACAATAGGCAGCGTTATGCGCACCGTGAAGCTGCCCCGGCGGCGGACAGAAAGCCGGTCCCAGCCCGTTGGGGCCATGGTGCTGATGCGTAGCTGGCCAGCGGTTACATTGGTTTCGAGCCGGTTCAGGTCTTCGGGCGATGCTTCGATGGTGACTTGTTGGGGGCCTTGACGCACGATAACCGTGGCACTTGTAGCAAGCAGTACACGACTAAAGGGGGGCACCGGCCGTATTTCGCGGGTGCTACTCGTTACGAGCGAACCAGCTGGGCGAAAAGCAACCAAAGCGCCCAGCGCAAGGAGGGCAAGAGACAGACAGCTAAGAGCGACTTTCATGGTCGGTGGGTGAAAAATGTTGAACTTAGTGGGTAAGCTACGCGACTGGAGTGGCCACGATGACCTGGCGGGCACACAGGTCCTTAAATATCGGCATTGATGCAAATTGCTGTTGCAAATTGGAAGGCAGGTTTGGCAGGTTTTGCAGCAACTTTACAAGCTGCCCGGAAACATTAAAGGTCTGGTAGGTGAGCCTATCGAATAGCTGCGACTGGTCTGCCTGTACGAACAGGCTGTAGCGGGCATGGTTAAAGACCGGCTGCGTGGGTAAATCTATCGGAGCTAAAGTCAGATTTGGTTGCGGGTCATGCTGTTCGCGAAGGGCCGATAGGTCCACGAAGCGATTCATGTAGAGCCAGCCTTCCCACTGCGTTGGGTAACGGCGTAGCGCGGGCTCAAACAGTTCAAAAATGCGCCGCGTGGTATTAACCGCAAACTCGTCGCGTGGCTGTCCGGCATCGGGGATTATGGGCGAGAAAAAGCGCGTTTCAAAATCGGCATCGCCGTGGCGGTAGGCTACAAGGGGCACAATGGGGCTGCCCGTCACATGGGCTAGAAAAGCAATGCCCTTACGAGCGAAAACCTGCCTTTTCAAAAAGGGTACCACCGTCAGCTTCTCGTCGCGGCGGTCCATGCCGCTCACGCCCGTGTTGCCATCGATGTAAAATAATAGGCTGCGGCCTGCCTTCACTTCCCGAATCATTTGGAGGCCGATACTAGCCGACTCGGCGTTGAGAATGCGAAAGCTGCCGCCGTTGGATGCCGAGTCCGCCGCTTTCATCGCCAGGAACTTATCTCCCTGCTCCTGAAGGGTCGCGTTGTCAATAACCAGCGTAAACGGCACCGCGTGGCGGCACAAAAAGTGGTTAATCAACCGGTAGGAGCCCAGGTGCAGGGTGCAGAACACGCGCGGGCGGGCCTGAATGTCGGCGAGAAACGATGTGTCGCCCGTGAAGCGGGTCAGCAAATAAGCTTCTTCCTCGTGCTCGTCCATGCTCGCCCAATCCCGGTACTGTATTACCTGCTCGTAGAACTCGGCATCGGTGGTCGAGTGCGTGGGCAAGTAGTGGTGCCGGTTGGCCGAGCAAAGTAGAAAAGAATAAGTGGGCAGGCCGTGCGGAGCCTGCTGGCATGCTGCTGCCGCCCGAACGCCCGACCGGCTGCGGGAGGCCGCCGCGCGTTCCAGGTAGGCAGTGCGCCGGGTAGCCGCAGCGGGGCTGAAATGGTCATCGCCGGCAGCCAAGTAGGGGGTTACGGTAGGGGAAATTGGGTGCATATGCCAAAGGAAAAAGAGGTTGACAACTGATTTGAGAAGGAAGCTGTACCCACGACCGGACCGTACTGTCTGGCTAGCTATATTTGTTACTTAACCGCGTTTAGCAAAGTCAAAATCAGGTTGCTGGCAACTTGCAGGGTGAGGTTGCTCACGTCGCGTCGCGGATTGACTTCCACAAGGTCGAGGCCCACAATCTGGACATGGTCGAGCAAGTGGTGCAGTAAGGCGCTGGCTTGCGCATAAGACGGCCCACCGGCCACCGGAGTAGCCGTGCCAGGGGCCACCCGCGGGTCCAGAAAGTCAATGTCAAAGGTGAGGTATACTGGCAGGTCGGGGACCAGCAAGGCACTGCCGGGCTCCAAGAGGAGGTCGGGTAGCTCGTCGGCCCAGTAAATGCGCTGTTTGGGGTCTGCGTAGGGTCGGTGGTTGACCATTCCCCGCATCCCAACCTGCGTGACGCGCACCACCGCGTCGAGTTGGAGGCATTTGGTCATGAAATTGCCGTGGTGCGGGGCCGCTGCCGGGTCGTGCGGCACCATGGCTTTGTGTGCCAGGTACGTATCGATGTGCGCATCGAAATGCACCACCTGAAAGGCTGGAAACTTTTCGCTGCAAGCCCGTATCAGGGGCCAGGAAATGGAGTGGTCGCCGCCCAGAAAAAATGGCACGTCGCCCCGGTCAAGGATTTGGCGGGCCGCCTGACCAATGCGCCGATGCACGGTTTCGCGGCTCTCGCCTGGCCCCACGTACAGGTCGCCCCAGTCACGGAAACGGCCATTGCCCAAGCCATCGCGCAGGGGGGCGAAGTCGATGTGCGAGCTCAGAAAACGAAAGTCGATGCTTTCCACTTGCGTCGTAAGCGTGGCATTTTGCTGGTGCAGGTAGTGGCGCAGGTGCAGCGGGAAAAGCCGGCAGTTATTGTCCTCCGAATTGCCGCTGCCGTAGGCCACACCACAAAACACCACTTGCTTGGTGGCCGGTTCATCGCTGGGCACGTAGTTTTCGAGCCCAAACAACGTGTTCTTCACCGGCTGCACCACAAATGTTTCGTCGGTTTCGGGGGGTACCAGCAGCCGGTGTCGTTCCAGAAAAGCAAATGTGTGTGCCACTTCCTCGGGTCGGTAGCGCGTGCTGAGCGCGTCGATTGCCATTTGGCGGGAACTGGGCTGCTGCAAAGTATTCAGCAACTCGTACACCTCGTGAGCCACCACGTATTTTTTCCCGATTAGGCGGTGAGTAACCTCAACCCGGCCGTTCGGCTGGGGCTCAAAAGCCAGGCATCGGGAGGTCATGATTGCGGGACTCATCATAAAAACGAAGTGGTAGCACGGTCAGCCGTGGGGCGGAAAAGATGGAGGGAAGGTCGCGGTACGGCCGTCGTCCGGCGCAATGGTTTTCCATGAAGTCAGTGAAAAAACGAACCAATCTGGGTAAATCGGCCGCGGGGCGATACGCTCCCGGTTGGGAACCCGGGTCCAGAAAGCATGCATTGCAAATCAGCGTTGCCCGGCCGGACCAAAAAAAGACGGAGTGGCCAGCGCAGCAGCCCCGAAAAGAAGGGGGTGCGCTGGCCACTCCGCCGCGAGAAAGGTGAGCCGGGGCTAGTCGGTCAGGCCTTCATGGCCGGAAGCGGGGTTGTTGTGTTCAACAGCACCGCAGCATTGGCTGCGGCCGCGTGCTGGTCAAGGACCGCTAGCCGGGCGCGTTGCTGGCGATGGCCGCGATAGTTGCGCCACAGGGAATAGAGCGACATGTAGAACAGGAAGCCGTACAGGCCGAATGTTTTGAGCAGGAAGAAGCTGTTGTCGGCAGTGAGCAGGTTGTGCGGAAAGCCGCTGCTGTGCATTAACTGCACGAGCCGGGGCAGCAGGCTGTGGCTGGTGTAGTGAGCCAGTAGCCACGCCAGATACAAAAAAAGGGCATAGTTGCCCACCGAGTATCCCAGTAAAGGCAGGGTTCGGGCAAAGGAAGTGGAAGTAGGAATGCCCCTGTCGGGCGCTACTAGTCTGAAAAAGCGCCAGGGATAAAGCAACGAACGCGACATCAGGTTGGGGATTTCAAAAAAATCGGAGTACACCCAATAGCCGTCGTTGCGCAGGAAAGGATTTAGTGAGTAAAGCACCACGAAGACGTTCATGCTCAACACTGTGCCAGTGACGGTGCGCCCGAGGTCGTTGGCTGCCGGAACCAGGTAAAACATGCCGATGAGCGCGACGCTGAACAAGAGTTGAAAATAAACGCCGGCTAAGTTGACGATGATGCGCTGGCGCTTGTCAAGCTTCCAGACGTTGGTCACGTCGGTGTAAAAAACCGGGAAAATGAGATAGAAGCCAAACCCAATGGCTTTGGGTGCCACTCCAAAGCGGGCGGCGGCCGTGGCGTGACCTACTTCGTGAAAGAAAATACCACCCACCATGGCCAGGTAAGCCACAATGGTGCAAATAACCATCTTTTCCGAGGCCAGCCCAAGCAGAAACACACCCCAGACGCGAAAGAATAGCGTGGTCAGCAGGGCGCAGCCCAATAGCATACTCCCCATTAGCCAGGGGGAGAACAGCCATAGTAGGGGCGTGTATAGCCGTTGCAATCCTCGTTCGCCAACAAGGTCGAATCGGGTGTGTAAGTAGCTCGATACCTTAGGAGCGTTCTTGCCAGCCGGAACCAGGTATTTGCGCAGCACCAAGTCAATGTCGGTTTCCCGCAAGTGCAGCGGATCTGAACCATGCGGGTGGTAGCCGGCGCAGATGTCGGCCAACGAGTACCCTTGCCGCAACTGGTCAATTATCCTGTACAGGAGTTCCCCAATCAGAAATACCCGGCCAGATACCAGCAGCAGAAAACGATTGTCCGGCGTATGGTGCAGCTCTGCATCAACGAGCAACGGATAAGCAGCGGCGTAGTCCGGCGATAGGCGACTCATTGCGAACGAAGACGAGATAGCAGAAGAAGAACGTGGAAGGGCCGGGCAGCCTGATTAGCCTAACCAATTGGTCCCGGGCAACCGACCAATGGCCAGTTCCCGGAACCAAGGCCGTGATTAGTGGTTAACGATGATGCAACGGTCGCCCGCGGGGGCTACCGTGGCCATTTCAAGGCGCTCTTCCAATTCGAGGACGAACAGCCCTTCGGCCATTTCAACTGGGTTGGCAACTACTGCGGGGGTGTTGTGCTCGGAGGGTTTGGAGGTATTCATGGTGGTAATCTGGGAAACGAAGATGCCTACTCTTTAGACGAGTTTTCGGCACGGCCCGGTGTCTAGACGGCTGCAAAGGAACGGCAGTAAAAACAGAACTAAAATAAGAATATATTCTCATATTTTCATGAGTTAAATGATAAATAATTTCGCGGTGGCTGGTGCGCCAGCCACCTTCAATGGCGAGCAGTGGCCGGTTGCAGCTGTTTATCCGTGGCTGGTTTCTGGCTGGGTGGTTGGGCGATGGTTTATCAGCAATTGTTGACCTGCGGCAGCCTTCCGGTGGCCAGGAGGAGTGTATTAGCTCGCTGGTAGTATTGCTAAAACCCAACAGGTTAGTTGTTATTAATAATCTGAAAATCAGTAGACGTGATTCTTGCAAAATGAAGCGCCACCGGTAATAAGTCACGCCCTTTGGCAATAGACAGTTTGCGCGTGATGTTGGTCTTGTGGTTTTTGATGGTGTGTTTGCTCACGAATAGGGACGCGGCAATCTGGTCGCTTCCCAGCCCGCGGCCTATCAGGGCCAATACGTTGCGCTCCTGCGGGGTAAGAGTCGTCAACGCGGCGGCGGCAGCCAGCGGGGCCGGAAGCTTGGAAGCGGCTATGCCCTCAAGTGTCGCCACACAGGCCAGTAGGGCTTCTAAGCCATCGGCTGGGGTGAGAAACAACCGATTAGGAGCCTGCGGTGGAGCAGAGTTAGTGGTGTAGATAATCATCTTGGTGGGCAGGCTATGCTCTTGAATACACCGCAAAATGCGGGCTCTCTGAATATTCAAATCACGGATGTGCAGAATGACTAAATCGGGGTGATGGGCCAGAAGTTGCGCGCAAAAGCCGGATTCCACCACACTCAGGACTTCATAATGCCGCTGGTTCAGAAAATAGGTGGCCGCATCCCGGAAAAACTGGTCGTCTGTGATAATGATAATGGTAGTATTTTTTTTCATGATACAAACGAGGAAAGGACTTGCACAAGGCAAGCGTGATAAGCTGGAATTGCTGGTAAGGGCAGGGTAGCAACCAACTGAAAGCGAGATTTTTTTATTCAGGAGGAGTTAGGTGCGTGTTGCTGGCCAATAGCCTTGATTTTTCGCTGTTAAGCAGTGCCGACTGATGCTTTTAATCTTGTTGCTGGTTCCCCACTACTGAATAGACTTGTTTCCGAATAAGAAACGGCTGAAAATTCTCGCTGATTTTGACAATCAGCAGGGCTCTTCTATCTGACGAAGCCAGTATCAATTGGTTCCTTGAGAAGCTAAAGTTTCTAGCGCCAAATACGACTCGGAAAATTATCGATTTCTTATTCGGGAACAAGTCTAATAGGGAAGAGATTTAGGCGGTGGTATAAAATGAGGTGGTGCGGTTATTTCAACAAATTATACTAAGCAGAAAAGCCTCGTTTACGATGCGCTAGCAGTGTTTTCAACCAATTTATTAATTGCCCGAATTTTAAAATTTCACCCTGATTTGGACCACCGCCGCAATTATTTAGTTGGTTGTCAGTGAGTATTATATATTGGACATGTTGCAACATTACATTCGCTGCTTTGGCATCTTCCACCTTCCGCAAAAGCCGTCAGGAGACTGGAAACGCACCTGCACCTCAGATGCTTCAAAATCGCCGCTCGTCGATGATTACAATCCGCTGGATATTAATATGTTATTAAGCAATTAGTTGCAACAACCCTGAAGACATTTAAACTTTTGCTACCATCATAAAAGCAGCTAAATAATGCCAGGATTTCCAATTTCTGACTGAGGTCTCAAATCGCACTAATAAGGTGC
>JAYULN010000317.1:0-1855 GCA_043763525.1 Hymenobacter sp. | reverse complement strand
CTTCGCGTCTCGGCGTTCGCGCCGGTGGGGTGTCGGGGGGGGTATCCGTTCAACGCCGAGACGCGAAGGGTCGCGTCGCTACACCGGCCGGCCGCTTTTCGCATTCCACCTCGCGATGAGTATAACTAATTCTATTTCATTCATTACTGCTGCGGTAAAGAGGCTTCGCTACGCGCTGCATGACCGTTCTTTTTTGGCCCTATTCGGATAGGCTCTTACTACTGGCTGCTTACTTAGTTCCTTCCCACGTTTCCATACCCTCACGCATCATGTTTGACTATCTTATCGTTGGGGCCGGTTTTGCCGGCAGCGTGCTGGCCGAGCGGCTGGCTACCCGCAGCAACAAAAAGGTCCTAATCATCGACAAGCGCAGCCACATTGGCGGCAATGCCTACGACCATTACAACGAGGACGGCATTCTGGTACACAAGTACGGCCCGCACATCTTTCACACCAACTCGAAAGACGTGTTCGATTACCTCGGTAATTTCACCGACTGGCGGCCCTACGAGCACCGCGTGCTTGCCTCCGTCGATGGCCAGTTTGTGCCGATGCCCATTAACCTTGACACCATCAACAAGCTCTATGGTCTGAGCCTGAACAGCTTCGAGCTGGAGGAGTTCTTCGCGTCGGTGGCCGAGGATGTGCCAACAATCAAAACCTCCGAAGACGTGGTAGTGAGTAAAGTAGGCCGCGAGCTCTACAACAAATTCTTCAAGAACTACACCAACAAGCAGTGGGGCCTCGACCCCTCGCAGCTCGATAAATCGGTGACCAGCCGCGTGCCTACCCGCACCAACCGCGACGACCGGTACTTCACCGATACCTATCAGGCCATGCCCCTGCACGGCTACACCCGCATGTTCGAGAAAATGCTCGACCACCCGAACATCAAAGTGATGCTGAACACCGATTACCACGAGGTAATGGATTTTATTCCCTTCAAGGAGATGATTTTCACCGGCCCGGTGGATGAGTATTTCGACTTCAAATTTGGGAAGCTGCCCTACCGCTCGCTCGAGTTCAAGCACGAAACCCTGAACAAGGAGAAGCACCTCGCCGCCCCCGTGGTGAACTATCCCAACGAGCACCCCTACACCCGCATCACCGAATTCAAAGCCCTGACCGGCCAGGACCACCCCAAAACGGCCATCGTGTACGAGTACCCGCAGGCCGAGGGCGACCCGTACTATCCCATCCCGATGCCCGAAAACGCCGAGCTCTACACCAAATACAAGAAGCTGGCCGATGAGACGCCCAACGTGCATTTTGTGGGCCGCCTCGCCACCTACAAGTACTACAACATGGACCAGGTAGTGGCCCAGGCCCTGACCTTATACAAGAAGCTGACGGAGAAGGAAAACGCCGCCAAGCCGGTTCGGCCCGTCATTTCGGGCAGCACCGCGCTGGTGGATAAGCTGGTGAGCCGCTCGCCGCAGGAGTAGCGTGTAACTCCCCTCCTTACCAAGGAGGGGATGTCCGAGCCGAAGGCTCGGACGGGGGTGGTGGCACCACAGGGTGGGCGTTGAATGGTTATCGAGCGATTTCGAGCTTGCGATTCGGATGCCCACAACCACCCCAGTTTCAGCAGAGCTGAAACGTCCCCTCCTTGGTAAGGAGGGGAGTTGACCGCCTAACCGAGCCCCGCCAATTTGGCGGGGCTTTTCGTTTTGGGACGGTTTTAGCGGAACGCTCCGTAAATTTGGGGTGCGCCCCGGCGCTAATCGTTAATAAAACTACCTGATGTTTGAATTCCTAGGCAAGACCGTCGCCAAAATATTTGGCTCCAAGTCGGAGCGCGATTTGAAAGATATCGTGCCCTACGTGGCGCTGATTAATGCCGAATATGCCAAAC
>JAYULN010000316.1:0-11513 GCA_043763525.1 Hymenobacter sp. | reverse complement strand
TAGTTCAGAAAACTTATTCAGCAATCAAAGTACAGTTAACCCTGGCTGCGTGATGGGAAAACTGTACTTCAACTCCACAAATGGCCACCTGAATGCGTTAAAGGTAGATTTTCTGCGGTGAGAGCGCAATATCAGTAGCTGTCCTCATGTAATAGGTGGTTAGTAAGCTCGCCGATTGACTTTTGGACCAAACTTTTAACCAAGGCCCCCGGAGCTGGGCCACGCACAAGGCGGCGGGCATTTCAGGGCCTGCGGGGGCTTCTTCTTCCTCGTCCGCGTCGTACACGTAGCCAGGCGGCGCTTCCGGGGGCCGGTTGGGTGCCACGTCTAAGTTAGGTTGATAGGGGGGCGTGGGGTCATTGCTGGGGTACTGCGGGTACATACGGTCCATCTCCGCGCTGATGTACTGCATGTCGATTTCGCCCAAAATGTAGCGTTCGTACAGCTGCACCAGCTCCGGCGACGGTGCCCCGCCCGCACTGGCCGACACGCCGAAAGCCCACTGCACACTGTCTAGGCGCTGCTCGGGGGTGCGCTCGTCCTCGAAAAACTGCGGTTCGCGGGGCTGGCTCATAACCCAAACGTGAGGGGAGGACCCGGCGGGATGCGCTGGGTGATGGCGATGAAATTACCCGCGTCGAAAACCGCGTTGTTCGACAAGTGGATGTCCGGGGGGAACGCAAACCGCGCCTTCAGCAAGTCCATATCCAGCGGCTTTTCAAAGTAGCAGGTGCCGTAGCCGTCGCGGTCAAACGTGAACCCGTCCACGCTGGCCAGCTCGTTGCCCTCGGCTTTCAGCAAGTCGATGACGGGCTGCAAATGAGCCGTGCGCGAACCGTCCAAACTGGCGGAAATGGGCACTTTTTCGGGGGTTGTTCTCATGCCCTAAGATACGCCAAAAGCCCCGAATTAGCCCGTTTCGCGCCCTTTTTTTGGCCTATCTTTGCCCTAGCGCGTGAGGTTGTCTCCCGCCTCCACGGCTGCCCGAAAAGGCAGAAGCCCGTGGTTGGCGCCACGGGCTTCTAAGTGGGTGGATTTTAAAACTCCATAACTGCTAAGTCCAATGGAGAACAACCCGCGTTTGAACGGTGATTACGTTGTAATTACCGTTCGGTTACCGGTCAAGCTGCTCGTGCGGCTGGGCCGGTGGCTGGTGATGATGGGAGCAAGTTACTTGCTCCTGCACCACTAGTCTGTTGGGTAGGGGGGCCGTAAGGCTCTCCTACTTTCCAACACAAAGATAAGCGGAATCTTGTTCCCCTGGCGGCGCTCGTTTCTGGCCCCTACCCCTCAAAAACAGCGTTTTAAGCGGCCGTGCGTCGCGTATTCGGGCGTGGGCCTGGCCTGGTCCCCAAATACGCGACGCTCGCGGCCTTAAAACAGCCTCTAGCTTATCTTCCGGCCCTTTTTCTTTGGCGGGGCTTGCTTCAGTGGCTCCGGTTTGACAGCCGGCGCGGCTGGCGGCGGCTTCAGCTCCGGGGCGGGCGGCTGCGCGGCCACCGGTCGCTGCTCAGGCGCGGCCAGCTTCGGTTGCTGCACCACCGGCACAAGCTGCACGGCCGGCTGCTGGGGAGGTACCTGCACCTGGTCGGTCCACGGCCGGCCACTTGGTTTGAGCGCCAAGCTCGGCACTTCTGCCCCGCTGGCTTGCTCCACAAATACCCCCACCCCGTCTGGTTTCAACACGAAGCGAAAGCCTTGCTTGGCTACGGCCGTGAGGAAGGGAATAACCTGCTGCTGCTGCCGTAGTTGCTCCACCATTAACTGCTCTAGGCGCTGCACCACGTCGGCAGCCACGGGCTGCGGCACTTGGGCCGGCCCTGCTGGCTGGGTCGGACTGCTGGCCACCTCGGGCACGAGCGGCGCGGCCACCGGCTGCGGCACCTGGTCTTGCGCCTGGCGCTGCGCGGGTTCGTAGTGGGCGCGCAGCTGCGCGGCCTTGAATCCCACCTCCTGCCCCGTAACTGCCGCCGCGCCCTGTTTGAAGCTCACGCCCACCAATGCCCCGGCCGCGCTGCGCTTTAGCCGCGCCTCGATGCCCTGGGCCGTTAGCCGCTCCTGCAACTGCGCCAAGCTCTGCACCTGCGGGTCGGCCATCGCCTCGACCAGTGCGGCCCGCACCACCTGGCGTGTGTCCTGCACCGGGGGGCGGCTATCCTTGAAGCTCTGCCGCTGACTCGGCAACGGGTTTAGCCCTAGTTCCTGGGTAATAATCTTGATGGCTTTGAGGTTGAACTTGTAGTTGCGGCCCGTCTCGATGGCCGCTCCCCCGTCCAGTGGCACCCGGTTGATATAAATATGAATGTGGTCGTGGTCCTTGTCGTGGTGCTCGTACACGGCCACCTGGTGCTGCTCCCACACACTGTAAGCCGCCCGCTCGTCGGCGGGCATACTCTCCCGGAGCTGCGACCGCAGCAGCTCACAATACAACGTCGCCGCTTTGAGCTTCTGCGCGGTGCTCAACTGCTCCCCTTTGGCCCAACTCAGGGACGTGTGCCACACCGGGTTTTTGCATTTGTTGCGCTCGTCGGCGACGCTCTGCATCTCGGCCGCTAAGCCGCGGGGGTTGCTCACGTCGCCAAGATTGGAGCTGCCGATTAGCTCCGCTTGCTTCTTCGGCGTGTCCCCCTGGCGCACCCCGGCCCCGTAGGTCAGCGCCCCCTCAAAGTCGGCCCCTATTGTCGTGCGCGTTATCATCGCAGCGCTTGGTTTAGTGCCTGGATAATGTCCCCTAGCGCGGCTTCATCCACCCCATCTAACCGGCCCATGTGAGCCAGTTTTAGATATTGATTCAGGTTCTTACTCGTCGCCGAAAGCACCCGCTTCAACTCGGCCGGGAGCTTCTGCTTCACCTCCAACCCAAGCGCGGCACGTCGGATATATTCGGTCGCGTTGTGCCCGGATTCTTTGGCTTTGGCCTCAATAGCCGCCCTATCCTCTGGCGTTAGGCGTAGCCCAATTCGCTCACTTTTGTTCCCTCTTGTTCCTTTTTTCTCAACTTCCATAAGGCATTTTTGACGTTGGATTTGAGCAAGACAAGAGAAGGTGAGTTTACGAACCTGAACGCGGCAATTGGGAGAACAAACGCAGTTTGTACGTACAATTGCATGTCTTGCTGAGGAACAGTACGAAACACGCGCATTTAGAACGAGCGGATAAGGGTAAAAGTTGAGTGGTTTGCTGCTATTGGCACTGTTCGTTTACCCGTCTGTTCTTTTTATGCCAAATTGAACAAAAGGGAAAAAAAAGCAAACTTGAATTACCTGTCTTCGTTGAATGAGTATTACTCAACATTTACTTTTTTCCGATGGACACTAATAAACCTACTAATCCGGTTGCTGACTACCTGGCCTCTGTTAAAAAAGAAGACACTACCCCGGTCATCCCGGACGCGGTGGCTCACCTGTTCCCGGCCTGCACTGGCACCCCTCCCACGAAGCCAGGCCCACCCGCTGCTGCCCTGAATGAACAGCCCCAAGATGTTGCAATTGCAAAAGATACCCCGGCTGCCTCAGTTCCTGTACCGGCTCCGGCTGCTGCACCCTCGGCCGACCTGGAGCAGCCCGCCGCCCCCGAACCCGACGAGCTGGCCACCGTTGCCGGCAAGCGGCCACTCGCCCACTTCGGCCAGTCCCTGCCGGCGACCAAAAGCAAAGCCAACCGAAAGTTGGTGCTGCAACTCACCCCGGAAATGTACCAATACTTGGCCCACGTCGCTACCCTGCCCGCCCTGGATAGTGTAGCCCTTCCTGACCTGGTGCTGGCGGTCCTGCACGCCTGGCGGGAAGACTACCGGCCAGAGGTCAAGCGGGCCAATGCCGCCTTCAAAGCCTAAGAGAAGCCATGCTGCTTTGCTACCTGGTTACAACGCATCAACGCAGCAATGCAGCACGATTTACTGCCCTTCAAGCCCAAATGGTTAAAAACCGCAAAAGAAGGCACATAAGCAGAACTATTTGGTATATAAACTATTGATTACTAATAATATATATTTCGCCCGCCCCACGCCCTGGTGTGCGAAGCTTTTGACTGGTCCCGTTTTGCTTTTTTGTTTGCCTCGCGCCGACCGCTCAAGACCAACAGGCCCTAAAAGCCTTTTTTTGCTCGCGCGAAACACAATTTGTGATATTTTTTTTATTTGTTCTATTTGTAGGGCTCAACAGTATCTCTCGTAACTATAAGACTTTCATTATTTTATGAAGGTATAAAAAACCGTAAAAGCGACCTTTAATCCGTGAAAAGCGACCTTTAATCCGTGAAAAGGGTTTGAAAAGCGACCTTTAATCCGTGAAAAGCGACCTGATAGAACCTAAGATGTTTTATTAGGTCGCTTTTCATGTATACTTGCATTATGAATAAGCCTGTTGTCTCCGATTTGGAAGTACGTCAAAGCAATGCTTTGACCAATGCTCGGTTTGAATACAGCGAGTTACAGCTTGACTTGTTTTTCTTTATGCTCTCCAAGCTGCGAAAAACGCAAGAATCTTTAGTTTATCGACTAATTATTAACGAGTTATCCAATTTAACAGGCAAGCAGTATCATTTCCCCTATTTGCGCCAGGCTGCGGAAGGAATGATGTCTCGGGTCTTTGAAATATCAACGGATAAAAGCCACCTGATGCTTTCCATGTTTCAGAAGATAGAGTTTCTGAAAGGGCAGGGAACCATCGAAATAAAGCTGTCAGAAGACATTTTACCGCACCTGTTCGACCTCCAAAGCAACTTTACCAGCTATGAGTTGGCAGCTGCTCTCCGCCTCACCAGCAAGTACGCCAAGCGCATATATCCAATTTGCAGTCAATGGAAGGATAAGGGAGAAACTAAGAAGTATGACCTCCAAGACTTTAAGAAAACGATTGGGATAATCGATTCCAAAGGCAATGAGAAGATGAAGAAGATTAGTGAACTCAAAGCCAAGGTATTAGACCCTGCTATGAGGCAAATCAATGAACTTACTGAATTGCAGGTCGGCTACAAGCTCGAAAAAGCAGGCCGTGCTTTCAAAAACATCGTTTTCACGGTCAAGCCCCAAGCCCTGGCCGATACTATCCCGTTCGACTTGGTGCTGGGGGGCACTGCTCCCGCTGGCCTCCAGCAACATCAGGTGGAGAACGCCGGTCGGCTGCTGGCTCAACTCGGCATTATCACGCCCGCCCTGGTGAGTTCCATCTTGGGCAACGCGGTGCATGTCGCGGCCTGCAACAAGTTCGCCCACGACTTAAAAACCGGTAAGCACGCTAAATCTCACTCCCTTTCGGGCCTACTGCTCACTATTTTGAATATCAAGAAAATTAGCAATGGGCCTCTGTTTGAGTCCAGCCCAAAAAATCGTGCAATTGCTGAAGAGTTGTGATTATCATTTCAATATCATCCAATTATTCCTTTCTCATTGCATTGTAAATACATATCCGTCGTCTATATTTAGCCAACCGTTTCCACAAACTGTATCTATCCATGACGAACACTTACTCTTACGGCCGCCCATTGGGGTGGCTGCGCTCTGCCTGTTGGATTTTTGTGAGCACTATGTTGCTTGCCTCCTGCGAAAAGCCAGCGCTTGGACCTTCTGAGGCTAACATAGGTGGACCCTCGCTTACAAATCCAACAGGGAATGTAGCCAATTTGAATAACCCCTTCTCTCTTGCGGTCATGCAGCAAGCCTACGACAGCCTAAGGGCGCGGCAGGCAAGCAAATCCGCATCAGGACAAGGGCTTGCCAAGGGCTCAGGGTCAGGTCCAATGCAAAAGCTCTTATTGGTTCCCACTCACCAATATGTGCGCTTTTTAGCAGCCAACACCAATCAACTGGCCGAGTTAGACTCGGTAGGATTTGAGTTGTCTTGGGAGCCCCTTGACGAAACCGTAGCTGCTTCGACACCTGTTGATTTCACCTCCAATTCGATTCCATGGGTCTATACCGTAGTGCCTTACGGTACCGTACTCCCATCATACATTCAGACTGAATTAATACAAGACCTGTATTTATTCGATGAAGATGACGGTGATACACAGGATGAGCCCTACACGCCGACGCCGACCCCAACATGCCGTCCCCAGTGGGACCCAGTTACTCAACGCCCACTTCCCTGTCCACAAAAACAAACACCAAAGCGCAGCATTTTGCGCGAAGCAACCGAGCAATTGGAAAGAGCCGGTGCATCTCCTCAAGAACTCTACAACGAGGCTATGCGCCTAAGTCACCACGAGGACGAAATGTTGCCGGAAGGCACACCACAGGCACGCGCTTCCAGCACCCGATATTATCCCAGTGGCACGATTCGAATGGAAGAGACTGCTTTAGCACGCAGTGTGCCTGTGCGAGGGGTCAGAGTAAAATCCCGGCGGTGGTTTAAGTACGGCAGCACCTACACAAACGCCACTGGTCAATTCTACATCAGTACGGGTTACCGTAGCAAAGCTCGAATTTTCGTGGAATTTAAGAATAGCTTAGCGACTACGCGCGGTTTCATAAATTCATTTAAATTCTGGGAAGCAGTGCTACCCATTAAATATGGCCTCGGCTTGTTTACTCGCACCGGCCTCCAAAACATCAACGGCCTTTTTTCTTACCAGCGTGACCAACACAGTGTTGGAGCACGTGCTTGGGTAGCGGCGACGTTATTCAACACCTTAGCCGATGCCCAAAATTTTTCTGCTGCTCGGTCCATACCTGGCCCCCCGTCTGGAATTAATGTATGGCTAATGCCGGACGCCGCCAAAGGTTCAACCCCCATGCTACGCTACATTGCGTCCACCTCGGCGGTTTCACAAATCATTGATTATTTGCTTATTGGGTCGGGGCTAGGAAATATTTTTCTAGCCAAACAAATCCTACAGCGCCAATTGCCAGATGTCACGATTGATTACTTCGGAGATGGACCAGGAACATTGGATTCCTACGCCCTTAACAAATTGATTTACCATGAGTTAGGACACACTCAACATTACGCTCAGGTGGGAAACAACTTTTGGACTGCCTACATTGGCTACATCGTTTACAATGGGGGTTACGGTCAAAAGACCAGCTCTGGGTCTGGCCGAATCGCCATTAGCGAGGCATGGGGTAATTACACTGAATCAATATTTGCCAACGACCGCTACCAGGCCGACAGCCCAACTCTGGCGGCAAGAGCAATTGCCCGGTTGGAAGACCAATACGCAGGGAATGGCAATTCTTTTGAATGGATTGTGTATGGCATGCTATACGACATGACAGATACAACGGAGCCTTTTTATACAGGTATTACCGACAACGTAGACGCTTATAACACAGCATCAGTATTTCGTGGGCTACAACCCAATGTTACTACCGTGAGAGGCTATGAAGCGCAGGTATTGGCCCAAAACAACCAACTACAGGCCGCACAATTTGACCAACTTGTAACTTCTTATCTCTGGTAGCCGTGTTCTTGCGCTCGTCATATGCGTTGCTGGGATTACTGCTGCTGTCGGCATGCAAGAGAGACCCGCTACCCGACTTGGTTCACTTTGCTTTTGTCATCCCTGTAAGCATATCACCCGGAGCGGATACGGTCGCCCGTGGGGATACGCTGTGGCTCACGGCCAACTTTTCCGACTCGCTGCTCGACCTGCGCAGTAACCAGCGCTACCGCTTACGAGCCCAAGATATCCCCCTTATTTCGTCGGTGGGTTTTAATCAATTAATGGGGGCCGGCCAGTTTTCCCGCGGCGCGGCCCCCAGTTTCGCAGTGGTAAACCAAGTGGGACAATTACGCCCCGGAGGCCCCACTTTTCGGCGTTTTGAGCCGGTGTACGACGGACAATACTACCGCGCCCGTATTGGAATTATCCCACAAGTATCTGGCATATACGCACTTAGCTTACTTTCTACTTTACAAGACCCTTTCGGGCCGAACCGGCCGCTGCCTTTCCTACAGGTGTCTCCCGATGCCGATGGCAATCCCCGACGAGCAATTCTCGACGATGTTTATTACGTTATTAATAACGGAAATACCCATTTCGCTCTGCAACAGCAAAATAGTTACGTTACCGCCGACCAACCGGGAGCACCAGAATTGTCCGTGTACTACGAGCGAAAGGGCACTTTTTCCTTTGTTGTTAAATGATGATAAGATACTTATTATGAATAGTTTGCTATTCCACCACTAAGCGTTTGGCTTGATTTCCAGCGCGTACTATATAAATTCCTCTAGTTGAGTTAATAGGCCAAGATAACACTGCCATACCGGTTAGGTCTGCCACAGTTGCTGTTGCTAAGCGTCCCAGCATGTCGAATAGCTGTATTGGCTGATAAGGGGCTAGCCCTGTGACGGTTACAGCATAATGAGCTGGATTAGGAAATACAGCGAAGGAACTCTGTAAAGCGTTCAGATGAATGGCCAAGGGACCATTCCCCCCGTTCAGGCGTACGCTAGCCGTCCCGCTGCTGCGATTAGTCGCCAATACATCCAAGTCGCCGTCGCCGTCTACGTCGCCCAAGGCCACGCTTTTAGGACTGAGGCCAACATTTACATCTAGCCCTCCACTGAATGTACCCACGCCGGAATTTATCCGAACACTCACCGAGTTACCTCCTGCTCCATTGTAAGAATTAGCGGTAAACAGGTCCAAATCACCGTCGGCGTCAACATCGCCCAAGGCCACGCCGATGGGAGCTCTACCCACGGCAACAGTTTGAGCCACACTAAAGAAACCCCCACCATTATTAAGACACACGCTCACTGCACCTCCCCCGGAAATTGCCGTGAGCACATCCAAGTCGCCGTCACCATCCACGTCGCCCAAGGCCATGCCGTAAGGATTAAGGCCGATGGCCACGTCTGAACCACCACTAAACATCCCTGAATTTGACCCGCTAGCGTTGCTCCCGTTCAGCCGGATACTCAGGGTACCACCATTGAAATTGACAGCCACTATGTCTAAGTCGCCGTCACCGTCCACGTCGCCCAAGGCCACACTGATGGAGCCGTTATCCAGGGCAACTTCTTGACTGCCGCTGAACCCCCCCGCACCATTGTTGAGGCGGACGCTCGCGCTACCGCTGAGTTGATTTGCCGCGAGCAAATCCAAGTCGCCGTCGCCATCAATATCACCTAAGGCCACACTACTGGGCGAACTACCCACGGAGACGTCTTGGCTACCGCTAAAGCCCCCCACGCCATTGTTAACCCGCACACTCACCGTCGCACCACCAAAGTTTGCCGTGAGTACATCTAAGTCGCCGTCGTTATCCACATCGCCCAAGGTTACGTGAACCGGAGCGTTGCCTACGCTCACCGATTGGGAACTCCCGAAACTACCGGTATTGGAGCCGGTAGCGTCGCCACCGTTTAGGCGGACGCTTACCGCGTTGTTGCTGGGGTTGGTGGCAAGCAGGTCCAAATCACCATCCCCGTCCAAGTCACCCATCGCCAGCCCCTCCGGATTAGGACCAATGGCAGGGTCTGAAGCAGCTTGGAAGATGCCTCGGCCCGAGCCGCCTGTGGCCGCTGTAAATTGTCGAACAACGGGTCGCATCAAACTCCCGTTACTACTGGTTACTGCTCGGGTTACAGTGCTGAACACTGTTTCGCCGGGCATAAAAGAGTACGCGCTAGGCACAAAGGCGAGCACGTTACCGTTCACGGTCGCCGGCGTCAGCCCCCTTGTACGAAGCCCACCCCGTTGGGCTGAATACACCCGTAGTGCAGCTGCTGAACCAGCGGTTAAGGGTTGGGAAAAAGTGAGTATTATCGCGCTAGTACGGGGTGCCTGTGAATTAGCAGTAGGCGAGCTGGCCGTAACGAGAGGCTGAGCAACCGTGTTTGCAGATATCAGCGTCAAGCCCAACAAAAAGAGGCCATTCGGTGACGCACATTTTACAGATATATTTATCATAATACTATTCAGCATATCACATGATATGGTTTTTAGAATTGTAATCCGCTTGTGATACTCCTGATTATACATAGACAGAGTTAATATACCACACTTTACAGTTCCTACCCTACTTTCCAAACATCCGCTGCCACAAGCTCAACCGCGCCGGCTCGTTCATCCGGGCGGCGATGCCCTCGACCATTTGGGTGAGCTGCTCGACCTGCACCTGCAAGTCGCGGGGGCTGGCCACGGCCTGCCCGACGGCCTCGGCTTGGCTGAGTTGTCCCTGCACGAAACCGCGCACCTCGTCGTTGAAGTACTGCCCCAACGTCTTGCCGGCGCGGTCGGCGGCCTTCTCGATGACGGCCCGCGTATCGCGTTCGACGCCACGTACCGACCAGGTAACGGCCGTGGTGCTGGCCGGCTTTGAGGGACGGCCGCCCTTGTTAGTTGCCTTGCCAGCTATAAGCCGCTCTTCCTCATTTACTTTACCCCTTGTCTTACTAGTATTGGTTTCAGTAAGACCTTTTTCGAGGCTTGTCTGACTGTTTTCGGTTTCAGTAAGACCTTCTTTCGGGGCTGTCTTACCGTTTGGGGTTTCTGTCGGACTGGATTTAGGCGGCATAACGAGACGTCTTACACAATGTAGGACGCATAGGTACGCACTAATTCGCCGTCTTACGCGCTGTCTTACGGCCCGAATCCAAGCCAAATCGCCCCTTGCCGGCCCTCATCGGTTGTCCGTGCCGGCGCGGGCGGCCGCCGAATCCGCGCAGGGGCAGTTCGGCCGGGGCAACGGATTGGTGCGCGTCTTACGGGGCGTCCTGCGGGGCCGGGGTGCCTCGTAATGATAATAGTAATGATGGATAAACACGGTCGTGTCGTGGGCAGCCGGGGCCACGGGAGCAGCAGCGGGCAGGTTGACCGTAATGGTATTGCGGACGTGAGCTGGCGCGGGAGCCGGCGTTACCTTGCACATGGGCAGGGTAACCGATAGCAACAGGAACACGCCAGCGATGAGTTCTTTCTGATTGTTGCGCAGGAATTGGGTTAAGGGTTTGAAGTTCATTTACTTACGCCGACTTTTCCCTTATCTAGTAATCCGTGAGTGCGCTCGATGGCTACTCATTAGCTAGACGGGGTGTCGAGAGTAAATAGGATGCTTTTAGTGCGTTGAGCTTTAATGGCTTGGCTTACTTGAAAACTTTTGCATTTTTCGTGCAGAAGTCGAAAGGTTCGCCGTGGCGACCGGCTCCGATGGCAAGGGCTTTCTTCAACAGAAGGGAGAAAAGGCCGCTCGAACGAGACGGGCTCTGTACGCTCTTGGGAAGTGCCGGGCCGATGCTTACGTTTGCTGGACCAATCTTTTTCACTCCTCACCCACCCGTTCATGGAAGACAATTCCCCCGAAGGCTTGAAGCGCGAAACCACCGCCGGCCTGCTCTCCTTACTCGACTATGTTAAAACGAAGGTGCGCGCAGCCGACCTGGCCGCAGCACTGGAACAATTGGTTCGGGACTACACGGCCCACCCCAATTCCGATGCCATAGGCATTAGCACCTTGCACGACACCATGGCCTCGGTTAAAAGTTTGGTACAGAAGTTAAGCGAGTCGGTTCCTAAGGGAACCCTACACGCTAAAAACGTGCATTTAGAGCATGCCAAGGCAGATT
>JAYULN010000315.1:0-24441 GCA_043763525.1 Hymenobacter sp. | reverse complement strand
TAGCCAGTATTAAGTAGTCAGTAGTCGGACATCAACCTGCTGTCAATCAAGATTTAACATTGGGTCTGACTACCGAATACTTATGTTCGACTACTTAGTAGGTCATTCAACAAGTAAATGCGCCATGCTGAGCGCAGCCGAAGCATCTCTACCGCGAGAGTAATAATTACTTCCCCGGTAGAGATGCTTCGGCTACGCTCAGCACGACGTTTTTTTATCTTCAATCACCCCCACACCTTCGTGCCTTCCGAGCAGTTGCGGCACATCTCAATCTGGTCGCGGCCTTTGAGGAGGCTTTGGCGAAACTGCTGGTACTTGGGGCCGCGCCAAAGCTGGCGGAAGGTTTCGGTTTTGAGGTCGCCCTGGCGGTATTCGGCGTCTTTGTCGAAGCAGCAGGGCACCACCAGGCCGTCCCAGGTGATGACGCAGGAGTGCCACATTTTCCAGCAGTGGTTCAGGAGCTGGTTTTTCAGGCTCCAGGTGCCATTGCCGTTGTTCTGGTAGCGCGAGTAATAGTCGATGGTCGGGATGAGCGGCGAACCCTGCGCGTGGTCGTAAATCTGAGCGGTTTTGAACCACACATCATCCACGCCCAGGGCATCGGCCAGCTGGCGGGCCTCGTCAATCTGATGCTCGTTGGGCCGCACTACCAGGAACTGAAAGATGATGCGCGGCGTGCTCGATTTCAGCTCCTTGCGCCATTTCACCACGTTGCGGGTTCCTTCCAGCACCTTGTCGAGCTTACCGCCTACGCGGTACTGCTGGTACACCTCCTGCGTGGTGCCGTCGAGGGAGATGATGAGGCGGTCGAGGCCGCTCTCCACGGTGCGGCGGGCGTTGTCGTCGCTCAGGTAGTGGGCGTTGGTGCTAGTGGCGGTATAGATGCCTTTATCGGCCGCGTACTTCACCAGCTCCAGAAACTGCGGGTGCAAGTAGGGCTCGCCCTGAAAGTAGAAAATGAGGTACCACAACCGGCTGGCGACCTCGTCGATGGTTCGCTTGAACAAGTCGGCCGACAGCATACCCGTGGGCCGCGTGAACGAGCGCAGGCCGCTGGGGCACTCCGGGCAGCGCAGGTTGCAGCTGGTGGTGGGCTCGAAGCTGAGAGCCATGGGCAGGCCACGCAGCCGGGCTTTGCCCGTGAGCTTGCTCAGAATATAAGAGCCGACGACTTGCAGCGTGTTCCAGACCCGCAGCGGCGTGGCCTTGACGAGCAGGTTGCGGGTATCGGCAAAGGGAAGGGACATGGAAGAAAGCAGAAGCGAAAGGGCCAAAAACAGGTCATCCTGAACGCGCCGAAGGACCTTATGACGGGAGAACAGCTAGTACCAGAGTTGTTCTGGCGGCTTGTTCCTACGTGATAAGGTCCTTCGCAAGCTCAGGATGACAGATGCGGCCCGGCTATTATTTCTTGGCCGGCGTAAACTCGATGGCGCTGGTGTAGGTACTGGCCTTGCCGAACGACTGGTTGATTTCATCGACGGCGGCGCGGCTGCTCAGGCGCTTGGGCTTAGTGTTGAGGAAAGTGCCATCCTCGCCCACCAGGAAATACGCGGGCACTTCCTGCAAAGCAAAGGCCTGGGCCGTGGCCGAGCGCAGGCCCCCGCCGGGCACGCGCACCTGCACGCCGGGCAGCTTTTTCACGGTCACGAGCTGGCGCCAGGCCTGCTCGTTTTCGTCCAGGGCAATGTTGATGAAGGTAATGTTCTTGCCTTCAAACTTGCGAATCAACTCCTGAGCGTAGGCCAGGTCGCGCAGGCACAGGCCGTTGGTCGATTTCCAGAAGTTGAGGTACACCAGCTTGCCCTGAAAATCGTGCAGATGCACCGTATCGCCGGTAGCCGAAACCAATTTGAAATCGGGAGCCGGCGCGCCAATGGCGAAGTCCTTGTGCCGGTTGAAATCGACCTGCAAGGTGGGATAGTACTGGTTTCTGGGGTCGTAAGTCCGGAAATCGGCCAGCATGGCGGCCGACTGCTTCACGTGCCCAAACCGGAAGGATTCCTGCAACACGCGGCCCAGAATAATGGCACGGGTGGGGCCGGTGAGCTTCTTGCTGGCCAAGGCGTAAGAGGCCGGGTAAAAGTCGGGGTCGGAGCGCTGGTGGTGGTCCTGGGCAACCGTGAAATGCACGTAGTTGAGCAGGAATTCGTGGTACAGCTCGCTCTGGGCCGCGTTGGGCTCGTTCAGCAGGCCGGGCTCGCGCAGGAAGTTGTAGTAGTCGGGGGCCATTTTCAGGCGGCCTTCGGTGTTTACTACCTGTTCGCGCAAGTCCTGAAAAGTCAGCTTGTCGTTGGCGTAGGCGTACACCACTTCGGCGTGGGCGTAGTTGTAAAATTCCTGCGTGAACGACTGCTTGGCGGCGTGGTCCTCCAAAAACTCGAACTCGTGCTTGCGGCGGTATTCCAGAAACGACAGAAACGGTGCTTCGTAAAGTTGAATGTTATCGGGCAGCACCTGGAAGCCGTCGTTTTCCACGAACTGAGCATCGACCTCTACCAGGTAGTTGTTGGCGTTGGCAGCCTGCTGGCGATGGCGCTGCTCGTCGGTCAGGTTGGCGCGGTTGCGGATTTTGGTGGCAAAACCCGTGGGCACGTCGTTGGGCTTAAATTTCAGCGTGCTCGACATGTCATTGCCCTTGAAGCGTACATCCATGTCGGTGCCGGGATCCAGAAACAGCGGGGCAACGTCGTCGCCGTACACCAGGTCGGCCTTGGTAGGGCCACTCACGGGTACCGTAATTTTAAATTCCCCTTTGTCGTTGACACGAACCCGAAACAGCTTTTCTTTCGGGTCGAGGGGGTTTTCGCGCAGCGAAACCGCCACCGAATCGGTGGTCGAGCCGCTGATGCGGCCGGTGAGGATAGCCGTGCCAGTGGGCAGAGCCGGAGCCGCGGCGGCCCGGGCCAAGCCAGCGGCCGGCTTGCTCTGCCCATGGCCTAGCACCGGGGTCAGCAGCAGCACGGCTCCCAACATCCGGCGCGCACAAGTGGTAACAAATGATATCATATCGCAAGAAAACTAGCAGCTGCCGGCACCTTCAACCAAGCAACAATACGGTAGAACCGACCTTGCTCGTCCCCATGCATTCGCGGGAAAAGCCTATCAGCACTCCGAAGATAAGAGTTTTTGATTTATAAAATGCAAATCAGCGTCATAGTCTTTGCGGGCCTCACGGGCAGAGGGCCAGCCAGGCCACAATGGGCCAGGGCAACCACCGTCTGATTATCAGCGCGCTCCTCCAATTAGCCAAATAAGCCATCCAATACTTCATCGAGCCGGCTCACGGCGCGGACCGTCAAGCCAAAGCGTGCGAGGTCCAGTCCCTTGCCATTGAACTGCGAAACGTACATCTCCCGAAAGCCCAGCTTTTCGGCCTCAGCCAGGCGCTGGTCGAGGCGGCTCACGGCCCGGATTTCGCCGCTCAGGCCCACCTCGGCGGCCAGGCACACGTGGCCAGGAATGGGCAGGTCGTTGAGGGAAGAAACCACGGCCGCGCACACGGCCATGTCGAGGGCGGGGTCATCGAGGCGCAGGCCGCCGGCAATGTTCAGAAACACGTCGTGCTGGCCCAGGCGCAGGCCGGCGCGCTTTTCGAGCACGGCCAGCAGCATTTGCAGGCGCTTGCTGTCGAAGCCGGTGCTGCTGCGCTGCGGCGTTCCGTAGGTGGCGGGGGTCACGAGGGCCTGCACTTCCACTAGCAGCGGGCGGTTGCCCTCCAGCGTGGCCCCAATGGCCATGCCGCTCAGGCTTTCGCCGCGCTGCGAGAGCAGAATTTCGCTGGGGTTGCTCACTTGGCGCAGGCCGTCGCCCTGCATCTCGTAAATACCTAGTTCTGAGGTGCTACCAAAGCGGTTTTTGGTGGTGCGCAGGATGCGGTAGCTCATGTGGCGGTCGCCTTCAAACTGGAGTACGGTATCGACCATGTGCTCCAGAATTTTAGGGCCGGCAATGCTGCCGTCTTTCGTGATGTGGCCGATGAGCATGACCGGCGTGCTGGTTTCCTTGGCAAATTTGAGGAACTCGGCGGTGCATTCGCGCACCTGGCTCACGCTGCCCGCGCCGCTTTCTACCAGCGTGGAATGCATGGTCTGGATGGAGTCGATGACGAGGATGTTGGGCTGCACCTGGTCAATCTGGCGGAAAATGTTCTGGGTGTTGGTTTCCGTCAGGATGTAGCAGCCAGGGTGCTGGCCGTCGGCCAGGCGTTCGGCGCGCATCTTTATCTGGGCCTCGCTTTCCTCGCCGCTCACGTAGAGCACCTTCATCTGGCGCAGGCTGAGGGCAATCTGGAGCATCAGCGTGCTCTTGCCAATGCCCGGCTCGCCGCCGATGAGGACAATGGAGCCCGGCACGATGCCGCCGCCAAGCACGCGGTTCAGCTCGCCATCGGGGGTTAATATCCGGGGCTCGTCTTCGGCCAGGATATCGCCAAGCTGCACCGATTTGGCGGCTTTTTTGATGTTACCGCCGGGCACGGTGCTGGCGGGCTTCCACTGGCCGGTGGTGGTGGCCACGGTTTCCTTCTGGACGACTTCCTCGACGTAGGTGTTCCACTCGCCACACACCGGGCAGCGGCCAATCCACTTGGAAGATTGCGCGCCGCAGGACTGGCAGAAAAATACGGTTCTGGCTTTAGCCATAAAAAGGCTTTTTCGATGGGTTAAGGGATGGATTACAAGGCCGGCCGGCCCAAAAAAGTTGCCGAAAAACCGCGTATTTTCAGGCGGCCGGCCCTGTCGTTATGGGGGTGCAAGGTACGGCCTGACCCAACGCAACAAAGCCCCGCAAACGGATTGCGAGGCTCTGTTGTACTTTATTCCGAATTTTTTTATCCTTCCAGCATCAACTGGTCAGGCAGGCTCATCAGGTAGTCGCCGTAGCCGCTTTTGCGCAGCGGGGCGGCAATGGCGCGAAGCTGCTCGGCATCGATAAAACCCTGGCGGTAAGCGGATTCTTCAATCGAGCCCACTTTAAGGCCCTGGCGCTGCTCGATAACTTTCACGAACTCGCCGGCCTGCATCAGGCTCTCGAACGTGCCGGTATCGAGCCAGGCGGTGCCCCGGCCGAGAATGCCCACTTTCAGGGTGCCGCGCTTGAGGTATTCGCGGTTCACGTCGGTGATTTCATACTCACCGCGCGGGCTCATTTCGAGGTTTTTGGCGATTTCCACCACGTCGTTATCGTAGAAATACAGGCCCGGCACGGCGTAGTTGCTCTTGGGCTTGGTGGGCTTTTCCTCGATGCTGAGGGCTTTTTTGTCGGCATCGAACTCTACCACGCCGTAGCGCTCGGGGTCGTGGACGTGGTAGGCGAACACCACGCCGCCTTCGGGGTCGTTGTTCGATTTCAACAGCTCTTCCAGGCCGGCACCGTAGAAAATGTTGTCGCCGAGCACCAGCGCCACCTTGTCTTGGCCAATGAAATCGGCACCCAGCACAAAGGCCTGGGCCAGGCCATTGGGCACCTCCTGCACCACGTACTGGAAATCGCAGCCCAGGCTCGTGCCGTCGCCGAGCAGCTTTTTGAACTGCTCCTGGTCGTGGGGCGTGGTGATAATCAGCACTTCCCGAATGCCAGCCGACAACAGAATCGACAGCGGATAATAAATCATCGGCTTGTCGTACACGGGCATGAGCTGCTTCGAGACGGCAAGGGTGAGCGGGTGCAAACGAGTGCCGGAGCCGCCAGCGAGGATAATTCCTTTCATAGGATGAGTGATGATGAATCTATTAGAACGTCATGCTTCATCTTGCGTCCGCTTGCCGAAGCATCTCTACCGCTTCGTTGCAACGGTTGGGGCGAAGCGGTAGAGACGCTTCGGCAAGCGGACGCAAGATGAAGCATGACGTTCTTTTGCGCTGTCTAATTACGCTCCGCAATAAACGCCTGGTTGGCCTTGAACCACGCCAGCGTTTGCCGCAACCCTTCGCGGATGCGCACCTGTGGCTGGTAACCCAACAAACGGTTAGCCTTGGAGATATCGGCCAGCGAGTCGCGGATATCACCGGCCCGGTCGGGGCCGAAAACCGGGGCCAGGTCCGAACCAGCTTCCTCGCGCAGGATGTCGTACATCTGCACCAGGGAGGTACGGTCGCCCACGGCAATGTTGTACACCTGGCCCAGGGCTTCCGGATTCTGAACCAGCGCGGCGCGGATGTTGGCTTCCACGCAGTTCTCCACGAAGGTGAAGTCGCGGGTCTGGCCGCCGTCGCCGTTCAGCGTGGGGGCCTGGTTTTGCAGAATGGCATCGATGAAGAGCGGAATTACGGCCGCGTAGGCTCCGCCGGGGTCCTGGCGCGGGCCGAAGATGTTGAAGTAGCGCAGGCCGATAATCGCCATGCCGTAGGTGCGGGCAAACACGTCGGCGTAGAGTTCGTTGGCGTACTTTGTTACGGCGTAGGGCGAGAGCGGCTTGCCAATCCGGTCTTCCACCTTGGGCAGGCCGGGGTGGTCGCCGTAGGTCGAGCTTGAAGCAGCGTACACGAAGCGCTGCACGCCCGCGTCTTTGGCGGCGGTCAGCATCTGCACAAAGCCGCCCACGTTCACCTCGTTGGTCAGCACCGGGTCTTTGATGGAGCGGGGCACCGAGCCGAGGGCCGCCTCGTGCAGCACCACGTCCACGCCGGCGCAGGCGGCGGCGCAGGTGGCCGCGTCGCGGATGTCGCCGTCCATGATTTCGAGGCGCGAATCGTCGGCAAACAGCGCCAGGTTCTTGCGGAAGCCGTTGGAATAGTTGTCCAGGGTCCGCACTTTCTTCACGCCGTATTTCAGCAGGTACTCCACGAGGTTGGAGCCGATGAAGCCCGCACCGCCGGTAACGAGAAAGGTCAGGTTGTCGAGCGGCCGCTCGTGGAAGGGATTTTCGTACATTCTTATGAATTAATCAGCACGTCATGCTGAGCTTGTCGAAGCATCTCTACCGCGTAACTAATTAAATCGATGCAACGAAGCGGTAGAGATGCTTCCTCCGTCAGCATGACGTTCTGGTTGCCTTAGCGTCCGGCGTACTGCTGCTGGTTGTAGGTCTGGTACGCACCGCTGGTTACGCTGTTCAGCCACTGCTCGTTGGCGAGGTACCAGTCTACGGTTTGGGCCAGGCCCTGCTCGAAGGTCACGGACGGCTGCCAGCCCAGCTCGTTCATGATTTTGCTGGAGTCGATGGCGTAGCGCATGTCGTGGCCGGCGCGGTCGGTTACGAACTTGATGAGCTGGCGCGAGGTACCGGCGGCCTGGCCGGTTTTCGCGTCCACCACGTCGCAGAGCAGCTCGATGAGCTTCAGGTTCTGCCACTCGTTCACGCCGCCGATGTTGTAGGTATCGCCGTTTTTGCCC
Organism: Hymenobacter sp.; assembly: GCA_043763525.1. Lineage (GTDB taxonomy): Bacteria > Bacteroidota > Bacteroidia > Cytophagales > Hymenobacteraceae > Hymenobacter. Next base: position 17,106 of record JAYULN010000315.1, on the reverse strand, counting down.
TGGTGAAACACCGCGTCGATGGCCGTGGCGTGGTCTTTCACAAACAGCCAGTCGCGCACGTTTTCGCCCTTGCCATACACGGGCACCGGCTGGCCGGTACGCAGCCGGTGAATGGCCAGCGGAATGAGCTTTTCGGGGAAGTGGTTGGGGCCGTAGTTGTTCGAGCAGTTGCTCAGCTTGATGGGCAGACCGTAGGTGTGGTGCCAGGCCCGCACGAAGTGGTCGGAGCTGGCTTTGGAAGCCGAGTACGGCGAACGGGGGTCGTAGGAAGTTTCCTCCGTGAACAGCTCGGGGCCGAAATCCAGCGAGCCGTACACCTCGTCCGTGCTCACGTGGTAGAACACGTGCCCTTCGTAGCCGCCGGGCTGCCACAGGTGGCGGGCCGCGTTCAGCAAATGCACGGTGCCGATGACGTTGGTTTTCACAAACGCCATGGGGTCGATGATGCTGCGGTCGACGTGCGACTCGGCCGCGAGGTGAATCACGGCATCGGGCTCCTCGTTGGCAAAAAGCTGGTCGATAAAGCTTTGGTCGGCAATGTCGCCCTTGATAAAGCGGTAATTGGGCGCGTTCTCCACGTCGCGCAGGTTCTCGAGGTTGCCGGCGTAGGTCAGCGCGTCGAGGTTGAAAATCTGGTAGTCGGGGTATTTCGAAACGAAGAGCCGAACGACGTGGGAGCCGATGAAGCCGGCCCCGCCGGTGATGAGGATTTTCATGTTTTTAGTAATGTGGAAATGTGATTGATGTGAGAACATGAAAATGATGGCAAAAGTGACTCTCGGCACATTTCCACATTTTCCATTTTCTCACATTTATTTCAGGGTCTGCTGCCACTTCCAGGAGCTGGCCAGCGCATCGGCCAGCGAGGTCTCGGTTTTGAAGCCCAGCACTTCGGCGGCTTTGGTCGCATCGGCGTAAATGGCGGGCACGTCGCCGGGGCGGCGCGGGCCGAGCAGCACATTCAGCTTCTGGCCCGAAACTTCCTCAAAAGTGCGCACTACTTCGAGCACGGTATTGCCGCGCCCGGTACCCACGTTGAAGGTTTCGACACGGTCCGTGGCTTTGCCTTCCAGCAGGCGGCGCACGGCTACTACGTGGGCCTTGGCCAGGTCGACTACGTGAATGTAGTCGCGGATGCAGCTGCCGTCGGGCGTGTCGTAATCGGTGCCGTACACGGTCAGCTTCTCGCGAATGCCGGCCGCCGTTTGGGTGATGAACGGCACCAGGTTGTTGGGTACACCCAGGGGCAGCTCGCCAATTTTGGCCGACTCGTGCGCCCCAATCGGGTTGAAGTAGCGCAGCAGAATGGTGCGCGGGCCGGCGGCGGCGGCCACGTCGTTGAGAATATCCTCGGCCATCTGTTTGGTGGCTCCGTAGGGCGAGGTGGCCTTTTTGGTGGGCGTGGCCTCGGTCACGGGCAGCGCATCGGGAATGCCATACACGGTACACGACGACGAAAACACCAGGTTATCGATTCCAAACTCCGGCATCACGGCCAGCAGCGTCAGCAGCGAGCCGATGTTGTTCTGGTAATACGCCAACGGCTTGGCCACCGACTCGCCCACGGCCTTGAAAGCGGCGAAATGAATCACGCCCGCAATGCCGGGCTCGGCCTGAAACACCCCCCGCAGGGCCGCCTCGTCGGCGCAGTCGATGCGATATATCGGCACCATGGTGCCCAAAATCGACTCGATGCCCGCCAACGCCGATTCCTGCGAGTTGCTGAAATTATCAACAATAACCGGCTGGTAGCCTGCCTGGTACAGCTCGACCACGGCGTGGGAGCCAATGTAGCCGGCCCCGCCGGTAACGAGAATTTTTTGCATAGTCAATGAGTGAATGAATCGTCCGCCATCCTTATCTGGTGTCCGCTTGCGAAGGATGACAAACGTGCGCTATTTTACAGGCTCCAGTACTGCAACTCCTTCATTTTGCCGCGGTACAGGCCTTTAATATCGACGAGTACGGCATTGGCGGAGGTGATGGACTGGAAGTAAGCTTCGTCCTTCTCGGCATAGGGCTTGTGGCTCACGGCCACGATTACGGCATCGTAGTCGGTGCGCACGTCGTCGTTGTGGGTCAGGCGGAAGCCGTACTCGTGGTGCAGCTCGTTGGAGTCGGCGTGCGGGTCCACGATGTCGACGTTCACCGAGAAGTTCTTCAGCTCCTGAATCACATCGGCCACTTTCGAGTTGCGGATGTCCTCCACGTTTTCCTTGAAGGTGGCCCCCATCACGAGCACGCGGCTTTTGGCCACGTCCTTGCCTTTTTTAATCATCATCTGCACCGTTTTGCGGGCGATGTAGGCCCCCATGTTGTCGTTGGTGGTGCGGCCGCTCAAAATAACTTTGGCATCGTAGCCCAGCTCTTTGGCCTTGTAGGTCAGGTAGTAAGGGTCGACCCCGATGCAGTGGCCGCCCACCAGGCCGGGCGAGAATTTCAGGAAGTTCCACTTGGTACCGGCCGCTTCCAGCACCTCGTAGGTATTGATGTTCATGCGGTCGAAAATCATCGACAGCTCGTTCATCAGGGCGATGTTGACGTCACGCTGGGTGTTTTCAATGATTTTGGCGGCCTCGGCCACCCGAATGCTGCTGGCGCGATGCACGCCGGCATCCACCACCAGCTCGTACACTTTAGCGACGGTGTCGAGAGCTTCCTCGTCGTTGCCGCTCACCACTTTCACAATGCGGCGCAGGGTGTGCTCTTTGTCGCCGGGGTTGATGCGCTCGGGCGAGTAGCCCACCTTGAAATCGGCCGGAAATTTCAAGCCCGACAGGCGCTCCATCACCGGAATGCAGTCTTCCTCGGTGCAGCCAGGGTACACGGTGCTCTCAAACACCACGTAGTCGCCCTGCTGAAGCACCTTACCCACCGAAGCCGACGCGCCGAGCAGCGGTTTGAGGTCGGGTTGGGCGTGCTCGTCGATGGGCGTGGGCACGGCCACGATGTAAAATTGCGCCTGGCGCAACACCTCCAGCGAGTCGGTGAAGGTGATGTCGCAGCCGTCAAAATCCTTCGCCTCCAGTTCGCCGCTAGGGTCGATGCTTTGCTTCATCTGGGCCACGCGGCCGGCGTTGATATCGAAGCCAATGACCTTGAGCTGCTTCGCGAATTCGAGGGCAATGGGCAAGCCCACGTAGCCGAGGCCGATGACGGCCAGGGTGGCCTCTTTGCGCAATAGTTGGTCGTACACTAGCAGAGTTGTGAGTTATGAGTTATGAGTTATGAGTTCATTCGGGGCCGTTTGGCAGCGCTTGGAACCAGGGGCCGCACCGTCTTTTGGTCGGCGCTCAACTCGTACATTTCGCCGCTTTCGGGGCAAGTGGCGTGGCCTTTTTCATCAAATTCGAGGCGGTGGCCGCAGGCACTCATCCAGCCCTGGGGCCGGGCGGGCGTGCCGTATACGAGCGCATACGCCGGAACGTCGTGCGTGACCACGCTGCCCGCGCCCACGAAGGCGTAGCGGCCCAGGCGTACGCCGCACACGATGGTAGCGTTGGCCCCCACCGTTGTGCCCTGCTCCAGGTACGTGGTTTGGTACTGGCCGTTGCCCTTGCGGGGCACGGCGCTACGCGGGTTTTTCACGTTGGTGAACACCACCGAAGGCCCCAGAAACACGTCGTCTTCGCAGATTACGCCGCCGTAGAGGCTCACGTTGTTCTGCACCTTCACGTTGCGGCCCAGGGTTACGCCATCGGCCACGAACACGTTCTGGCCCAGGTTGCAGCTTTCGCCAACATCGGCCCCCGCGCTGATATGGCAGAAGTGCCAGATGCGGCTGCCCCGGCCTACCTGGCACCCTTCGTCGAGGATGGCCGTGGGATGGGCGTAGTAATCGGGGGAAGAATGGGGCATGCGGGCAGGCGGGCGGTTCGGCCCGCAAAGGTAAGACGCGGGGCGGGGTTGGGTTCGTACTTTTGGGTAATCCACCGAAACCGACTCCGTTATGGACCTGCCTGCTTTCAAACTTCCCGAAGAATCCGCTTACATTTCGGCCGACGACTATCTACGATTGGAAAGCACTGCCGAGGTCAAACACGAATTCACCAATGGTCGGGTGTGGGCGATGGCCGGAGCGACGCCGGTTCACAACGAAATCAACTACAACCTCAACCAAGTTATCGGCCCTGTGCTGCGGCAACGCGGCTGCAAAGGCTACATGGGCGACCAGCGGGTGCAAACCAAAAACCGCAGTGGCTACCTGTATCCCGATACGGTGGCTGCCTGCGGCCCCATCTTCAACAGCGAAGCAAATCCCAGTTCGCTCACCAATCCATTGCTTATTGTAGAAGTAACATCGGCTTCCACCGCCGAGCGCGACCACTACGAGAAATTTACCCTCTACCGCCAAATTGATACCCTGCGGCAGTACCTGATGCTCAGCTCCGCGGAAGTGCATGCCGAGCTTTATACCTTGGATGAGCTGGGCCGCTGGATATTTACTGAAACCCGCGGGCTTACGGCTGTGCTCGGCCTAAGCAGCATTGGCTGCCAAGTGCCGCTGGCCGAAGTATACCATGGATTAAACGGATTTTAGAGATTTCACGGATTTTGCAGGCGATACTACCCGCATCTGGTTCGCCTTGAACCGCCTACAAAATCCGTGAAATCTGCTTAAATCCGCGCTAATCCGTGGTCAGTTTAACGCACACATTCTGCGCTTCGGTGAAAAACCGCAGCGCCTCCAGCCCGCCCTCGCGGCCCACGCCGGAGTTTTTCATGCCACCAAAGGGCGTGCGCAGGTCGCGGTGCAGCCAGGTGTTTACCCACACGATGCCGCTGTGCAACTGGTGCGCCACGCGGTGAGCGCGTTGCAAGTCCCGGGTCCAGATGGTGGCCGACAGGCCGTAGTCGGTGCTATTGGCCATTTTCAGGACTTCCGCTTCCGTATCGAAGGGCGTGAGGGTGACCACGGGGCCAAAAATTTCTTCCTGGTTGGTTCGGCAATCGAAGGGCAGATTTTCAAATACGGTAGGCTCCAGAAAATAGCCGTCCGCGCAACGGCCGGGCACGGTGGCGCGGTGGCCGCCGGCCAGCAGCGTGCCGCCCTCGGTGTGCGCCAGCTTAATGTAATCGAGCACTTTATTCAAATGCCCTTCACTGACCAAAGCGCCTTGTTTGGTATCGGCAGCGAGCGGGTCGCCGATTTTTTGTAGCTCCAGCTGCTTCAGGAACTCGGTTTTGAAAGCTTCATAAACGGGACGCTCGACGAAGATGCGCGAACCACAGAGGCAAATTTGGCCCTGATTGGCAAAGCTGCTGCGGATGCTGGTGGCCACGGCGACGGCCAGGTCGCAGTCGGCAAACACGAGGTTGGGATTTTTGCCGCCCAGCTCCAGGCTGAGCTTTTTGAACAGGGGCGCAGCCGTAGCCGCCAGGTGCCGCCCCGTGGCCGTGCCGCCCGTGAAGCTAATGGCCTTGATGCCCGGATGCTCGACAATGGCCTGCCCGCAGTTCGGGCCATTGCCGTGAATGATGTTGAGCACACCCGCCGGCAACCCGGCTTCTATGCATAATTCACTCAGCAAAAAAGCCGTGGCGGGGGTTATTTCCGACGGCTTGGCCACCACGCAACAGCCCACGGCCAGGGCCGGCGCAATTTTCCAGGTAAAGAGGTAGAGCGGCAGGTTCCAGGGCGAGATGCAGCCGACCACGCCCACCGGGTGGCGTACGGTGTAGTTCACGGCGATGCCTTCCTGCACATGCGCCTCGGTGGCAAAGTGCCCGGCGGCCGTGCCGAAAAAGTGGAAATTGGAGGCAGCGCGCGGAATGTCCATCACGCGGGCCAGGCTGAGGGGCTTGCCGTTGTCCTGGCTTTCGGCAAGGGCCAGGCGCTCCACCTCACGGTCAATCAGGTCGGCAATTTTGATGAGGATGCGGCCCCGCTCTTCGGCCGGCAACTTGCGCCAGGCGGGCAGGGCCGCTTCGGCGGCGGCCACGGCGGCGGCCACGTCTTCGGGGCCGGAGTCGGGAATCTGGCCGTAGACCAAGCCGGTAGCGGGCTCGATGTTGTCGAGGTAGCGGCCGGCGAGCGGCGGGGTGAGCTGGCCGTTGATGTAATTCTGAATACAAATCATAATATATTGATAAAAAGATTCAAAAACACGGCACGATACCGGCAGTTTGTGCTTTAGGAATCGTTTAAACTCTTTCGTCGCGCATAAATGGGACATCAGGCATGGAAAAGCAGCATCGTTCCCCCACGCCATTCCAGCCAGTTTATCAAGGGGTTAGCGGATACGTATTTTTGATGAGCTGCCGGTCTTTTCCTTGGCCGACGTAATAGTACGCATCGGTGTCGAGCGGGCGAATCAGCAGGTCGTCTGCCAGCAAATCCTGGCTATCGTAAAGTACTTGAATGCGTACTGCCTGGGGCGGGCGATGGAACGGCACCTCGATTCGCAGCCAATCACCTAATACTTCAGTAGTATGCCGGGCATCGGTCAATTCATGCACTATCACCTCACCGCCAGCATCGTATAGCTTCACCTGCATATTGCCGTAGCCGTAGGCCATTTTACCGTTCATCCACACTGCGGCCTCGTAGCGGCCGGTATCAGCAGGAGCAGGCAGCAAGCCATCGTAGAGCACTGAGAAACCCGCCTCGGGTGCATAAAAAGCACCGGCTGCCAATCGCCCCCGCGGGTCTTTGCATTGGTCAAAGCTTTCCATCAATACCCCTTTGCCAGTAGAAGAATAAATATTTTCTTTGGCTATCATTGCTGGCAGCACGTGCTCGGCTTGCGCGCGTTCCTGCGTCCGGGAAGTAGCCGCAAGGGCGGCCACTGGCAACTCATACAGCGTTAGCTCAGGCGTGCTAACCAGCTTGTGGGCAAGGCCAACTAACCGTTGCTCTGCCAGCGTCAGAGGGTCGGGGGTCACCAACAACAGAAATGGTTTATCTGATGGCAGCTGTCCCAGAATTTTCTTGCCAATCAACGGGCTGCTCAACAACTGAATATGCTGTAGGCCCTGGCTGATGGATGTACGGGCCATGGCGCTACCCATCAGTGGAAGCCCTAGCGCCAGCGCAGTGCGGTAAGACTGCTTAATTGACGCTTCGGAACCGGACAGGTCCGTCTTCTCGGTACCAATCGAAAAGAATGGCAAAGGCAATATGGCCTGAAAATCACTAGCTTGTCGATTAGACCAGCTTAGCTGTTGCACCGCGGCACTACTGGCACCATCCATGAACGCCACTGCACCAGCACCTTGCTCTACGGCCTGAGCTTTGGCATGCACCTGAATATAAGCTTCTCCCGCCCATATAACCAAGGGTAATACGAGCCAGCTGCGCGCGAAAGCACCCGCCCCATGCAAGTACAGATAGCGCCACAAGCGAAAAAGGTAATAGGCCGTATAGGTGCTGAACACGTAGAAGAAAGGCCAGGCAAACCGTCCAAGGGCCCGGAATTGCTTGAGCGGACCGGCATACCGCACAAGCCACTCAAACGCGCCGAACTTAAACGGCCAGCCAAAAGCCAACAGCAACATTACCCCTGCCGCCCACAGGCCGGAGCGCAAATGCAACGGCAGCACGGGACGCAGCACCCGCCCCCACTGGCGCCGCCACAGCCGCCCCACCACTGCGATGGCGGAAACTACTGCCACGGCAGCGCCTACTAACCCCACATACGCCCATCCTTCAAATCCTTGGGGCTCGGTGTGAAACAAAGCCTGCCACAAATCGCGCAACGGTGCCATTACGGGCGTAAATACCGTAGCCGGCGAAGCCAGATATACTAAAAAACCGTACGGTGTCTCGGGACGGTCGGTGACGGGGTCGGTGAGCCAGAGCCAGCTCCGGAATCCAATCAATGGGACCACCGCTGCCACGGCCAATCGCCACAGCACTGGCCATGGCCGCCGCAATTGCCAGCTCAGAACCAGCGCATGGGCCAGCGCGAAAAAGCTGGCGCAGGCTAAAAAGTACGCACTGGTGCCAGCCATTAGCAAACTGCTTGTGCTGAACACGATGTACCATTTCGTGCGCAGGGGTGCCTCCTGAATACGAATCAGGCAATACCAGCTAAACGGCACAAAGCACGCATAGCTCAAGGCCATGTGCCCGCCCAGCCGTTCAATCTGCGGCGACATAAACCCGATGAGCAGGGCGGTCAGGCCTGCGTACCAGACCGGCAGCCGTGTCCGCCGCAATATGGCGTACAATACTACCGGCGTGAGCGCTAATCCTAACAGCGCTACAACGTTGATGAAGCCCACGGCATGCTCGGCCACGGGCAGGCCCAGAGCTTTCAGCAAGCGCATCACGTTACTTATCAGGGGCTGCAAATCGGGGTAGTTGATGTGCTCTCCAAAAGGATAGTTCATCCCGCTGAAATGCATCCCGGTGTCGTACTTCAGGTAGTACGCCATCGCAAAATAGCCCTTCAGCCCATCACCGGCATTGAGGAAGAAATAATCATCCGGATGAGCCGCTACGAAGGGAAATATTAACAACACCACGGCAATGGCAACCAGGCCGACAACAGCCATGCCTATCCAATGGGCACGCCAGCGCCGATTGAGCGTAAAGTCTATCATAATAAAATGCCTGTCTACACCAAGCTGGCTGCAACAGGAAAGGATGGAATTAAAACGATTCAGACAGCGCGGCCGCTGTCCGGAGGGGTAGGTGGTGGCACGGGCCGCCGGTCCGGCGGAGTGTGGCCAGCGGGGGCTAATCCACCATCGGTTTCGCGCACAAGGTAGGCCGGGCGCTGTTTGGACTGCACAAACAAACGCCCCAGATACTCGCCCATGATGCCCAGCACCAGGAGCTGGATGCCGCCGATGAATAGCACGCTGATAAGAACCGAGGCCCAACCCGCTACGGCGCGGTCAGTAAAAATCAATACGTAGAGCGCGTACAGCGCATACAGGAACGCCCCCGCTGACACGACCATTCCTGCTACCGTGGCAAAGTGCAGCGGCCGCACACTAAACGAAGTGATGCCGTTCAAGGCCAGTTTCACCATCTTGCGCACGGTGTATTTGGTGGCACCGCGAAAGCGGGGCTCCGGGGTGTATGCCACCCGTTTCTGACGAAAACCGACCCAGTGAATAAAGCCCCGCAGAAACAACTCCACATCGGGGCTGGCCCGCACTATATCAGCCACTCGGCGGTCGATAAGCCGATAATCAGCCGTGCCCGGCTCAAAATCTACGCTTGACAGCTTGTTCATCATCCCGTAGAAAGCAGCCGAGGTGCGCCGCTTTAGCCACGGCAGCTTCTCGTCTTCGCGGCGCTGCGTATACACAATATCATAGCCGGCCAGCCAATGATTCAGCAGTTCGGGAATCAGCTTGGGTGGATGCTGCAAATCAGCATCGAGGGAAATAACACAGTCGCCGGTAGCATAGTCGATGCCCGCCCGCAGGGCACTCTGGTGGCCGAAATTACGAGCCAGGGCCACGTAATGAATTTCGGGGTCTTGGGCACACAGCTCTTTCAGCACCTGCTGAGTCGCGTCGCTGGAGCCATCATCGACGAAAATCAACTCCCGCTCGTAGCGGCTGCCCAGATGTTCCTTGACCCTAGCGGCTACTTCCGGCAGGTTCTCTTCTTCATTATAGGCTGGAATGACAACAGATATTCTCATTCGGAAAGAAGAAAACAGAAGGCTTGAATTGAAAACAAATGAAATTGTGGCGCACAAAAGCCGCTGAATGCATACACACTCCAAAACTACAGTCTTTTCGCCGAGCGAAATAGTCCCCACCGTCTCGAAGCGTCTGGTTGATAATATTACCCGGTCAGGCACAAGTAAAACACGCTTCCGAATGGCGAGAAATTATTACTGGGGCACAGGTACCTTTGTCCGAAAGCTTTAACCAACGGATTATTTCCCATGTCGTTTTTTTCTACAAGATTATTTGTAGCTGGTGCTTTGCTCTTAGCGCTAAATGCCTGCTCCTCTGACAAAACCGCGGCGATGCCCGAAAACCGGGTTACGTTCAACGATTTCGAATCCCTGGATGGCTGGGCGGAGGTCCCCGTGACGACGGAGAAGGCCCATTCGGGACACTACTCCATCAAGGTGGATAAGACGGCCGAGTTCAGCCTGGGCTATGCCAACATTCTGAATAAAGTAAGCGCCACCAAAATCAACAAAATTGCCCTCAGTGCCTGGGCCCTGCGCACCAGCAACGATGCCAAGGCCGTGCTAGTGGTCGAGGTTATCAACCCGGCCGAGCCGGCTCAGAAGATATTCTGGGAGTCGATGGACCTGCACGAGCAGGTGAAAACCTTCAATACCTGGACCAAGGTGAGCAAGGAGTTTACACTTCCGGCCACCATTCAGCCCACCTACCGCCTGCGGGTGTACATGTGGCTGGCCGGTGCCACGCAGCCTACTTTCCTCGACGACGTAGAAATCACTAAATCGTGATGGCCTGGCGCGCACGCTTCGGGCGCTGGCGCGTGGTGCCGACCGATATTTACTTGCTTCTGGCCGGCGAATTCTTTTTGTTCACGCTAGGCCGCGGGGCGTTTGGGCCTTATGCCAGTGCCATTGTGCTGTACTTATGCAGCCTGGGGGCCTGCGTGGGGCTCTACAAGCTAACCCGGCATCGGGGCTGGCCCCCACCCCGGCTGGAGGCGGGGGCCAGTTCTTCGCGCTGGGCCGTGGCGGCGGCGGTTGCGGTGGGCCTATGGCTGTGCGTTCCGCCCTACATCGACGCCATTCGCACCACACTGCCCCAGGACCAGTCCGACATCATTATGGCCCTGACGGTGTACCCCCAGCGCTGGCTGGCCGGACAGGAGGTATACCGCCCGCTTACGGCGGAGCTCGGCTATTTTGCCCTGCCCACTTACCTGCCCGCCACCTGGTTTCCGTTTGTAGTACCCGAACTGCTGCACCTTGATTACCGCTGGATGAGCGGGGCCATCTTCGCTGTGGGCATCGCCGTGTATCTGTATTCGGTGTACCGGCAGCGGCAGCCGGCCCGGCGTGCCTTTGCGCTGGCCCTGCTGCCCTTCGGCCTCCTGTATGCCGTGATGATGACGGAACCAGGCGTAGTGGGCTGGACCGTGGAGCTGATGATTGCAGGCTACTACCTGCTCCTAGTAGCAAGCATCCTCCAACGCTCTTATTGGGGCCAGGCGGCCATGCTCATTATCTGCTTGCTGTCGCGGTTTTCGCTGGTGTTCTGGGTACCGCTGCACTTGGCGCTCCTGTTCTTCCAAGGGTCGCGGCGGGTGGCACTGGGAGCAGCCGGCGCGGTAGCAGCGGGGGTTTTGCTGCTGTACGTGGTGCCCTTTCTGTCGCATGACTGGGGCATGTTTATGCAGGTGCAGCACTCATACACCGATGTCGCCCTCAACGAGTGGCGGCACCTGAACGCGCAGGGCCGCCCGCTCCACTTGTATAATGGTATTGGGCTCGGCAATTTCTTTTACCGCCACGGGGGTGGCTCGCTGCTGTCGCGGTTACACTCGTTGCAAACCGTGCATATAGCCTTGCTACTGATAATAGTGGCAGGTGGCGCGTGGCTCTACTGGCGGCAGCGGGCACCCCGCACCGACTACCGGGTGTATTCCGTATTGGTGTTGAAGGTGTACCTCACCACTTTTTACGCCTTCGTGCAAGTCCCTTATGCCTACTTGGCTTGCGTGGGACTGTTCCTGTCGTTGTTTCTGGCTCTTATTGCGGCCCGCTACCCGGCGGAGGCGGAGGCGGAGGCGGAGGCGGAGGAACTTCGGTACGTTCCATTGCCCTCCCGGGCCTGATTTCATTTTTTTTAGCCACCTCATGCGCTTTTTCGCTGCTTCTGCGTTCGTTGCCTTCGGTTTCCTGCCGGCCTGCCATTCGGCTTCCGATTCGGCCGGTGCGCTGGCGCAAGATTCTTCGGTGCTAATGAGCAATGACTTTGAGCACAATATCGGGTGGGGCGGGGCTGATTTATCTTCCTTTAGCAAGGAAAAAGCGCACAGCGCCCACTGGAGCCTGCGCGTGACCCCGGAAAGCCCCTACAGCTTCACCTTTGCCCAGCCGCTGGGAGAACTGAGCAGCACCCCTATCCAAAAAATGCAGCTTGAGGCCTGGGTATTGCGGGTGGCCGGCGGAAGCACTGCCCAAGTTGTGGTGCAGGTAGACGCGAGCAAAACCGATGACAAGAAAGTATTCTATGCCACGCTACCGCTGGCGGAAGCAGTACCAACATTTGGCACTTGGACGGCTATTCACCTTCCCATCTCGCTTCCTACCTCCGCAGTTGGCACCAACAACCTGAAAGTGTACCTGTGGAACAGCTCCGCGACCTCGCCCACTTTTCTGGACGATATCGTATTGCGCCAAGTAGATAATTAAGCCTCGCGCTTAGCCCGTTACCCATGAACATCCCCCGCTCAGCTACCGGTCCGAGCCGGCGGTCACCCTATTCCCTACTGGCCATTCTCACCCTGTTCCTGCTGATGGTGCAGGCCCGACTTTGGGCACCGTATTGGGACACGCATAGCATGCAGGGCATCCTGACCTGGGATGCCATGGGGTACTATATCTACCTGCCGGCGCGGTTTATTTACCACGACCTCGGGCACATGGCGTTTGCCAGCGACATCATGCGCGAGTACAGCCCCAGCAGCTCGTTCTATCAGGCTTTTCAGGTGCCGGGGGCCCCCGACGGGCAGCTTGTAGCCAAGTACACCTGCGGGCTGGCTTTTCTCTGGATGCCGTTTTTTTTCCTGGGCCACTGGGCGGCCGGGGAGCTGGGCTACCCGCAGGACGGTTTTTCGGCACCTTACCAGGTAGCCATTGCCTTTGGGGGCTTATTGTTTGCGCTGCTGGGCCTGGGCATCCTGCGCCGGGTACTGCTGCACTACTTTTCGGATGTGGTTACCACGTTGGTACTAATGCTGCTGGTGCTGGGCTCCAACTACCTCCAGTATGCCGTGTTTGATGCGGCCATGGCCCATAACTACCTGTTTACCGGCTACGCGCTGCTGCTGTGGCTCACCTTGCGCTGGTACGTGCGGCCCACGCGCCTGGCGGCTTTTTTAATTGGCCTAACGCTGGGAGTACTGGTTCTGATTCGGCCTTCCGAAGCGGTGGCGGCGGTTATCCCGATGCTTTGGGGCTTGGGCTCGATGGCTGCCGTGCGGGCCCGGCTGGCGCTGCTGCGCGAGCGCTGGGCCGATGTGCTGCTGCTGCTGCTGGGCGGCATCCTGGGGGTATTGCCGCAGCCGCTGTACTGGCATTGGGCCACGGGTCATTTCATTTTCTATAGCTACGGCGACCAGCACTTTAGCTTCCTCAAGCCGCATGTATGGGAGGTGCTGTTCAGCTTCCGCAAGGGCTGGCTGATTTATTCGCCGCTGCTGCTACTGCCGCTAGCGGGCTTGGTGCCGCTGTGGCGCACGCACCGGGGAGTGGCCGTGCCGGTGCTGGCCTTTTTTCTCCTGAACCTGTGGGTGGTTTCGGCCTGGGATATCTGGTGGTACGGGGGCAGCATTGGGCAGCGGGCGCTGGTGCAGAGCTACGCAGTGCTGGCGTTGCCCTGGGGGGCGGCCCTGGCCTGGCTGATGCAGCCGGCCCGGCGGCCCGGCCTGCGCGCGGCGGCGGTGCTAGTGGCCGCCCTGCTCATTGATGTCAACTTGTTTCAGCACTGGCAATTCATGCAGTCCATCATCAACCCCGATGAAATGAACCGGCGCTACTATTTTGCCATCTTCAACAAGACCAAGCCCACGCAGGCCGACTATGCCCTGCTGGACGTGAAAACGCACCTGCCACGGGCCGAGCGTTATTACCAGCCCCGCTCGCTGGCCAGGCTGGATTTTGAGAACCAGCCCCTCAGCGAAGCCACCGGCACATCGGCCGACCACGGCTACGACAGCCGGCAGTCGTTCCGGGCCGATGCGGCCCACCCTTTCAGCCCGGAGCTCAATATCAAGCTCAGCGAAGCAAACCTGGCACCTAGCAACTACGTGCGGGCCTCGTGCCGGATGTATTCGGACTACGGAGCCTGGGGCAACCGCCTGGTAATGACCGTAGAGCGCAACGGCAAGCCCATTGCCTGGGATGCCGTGCGTTTGCAAAACAATCTCAGCGTAGCACACGGCTGGAGCCTGGTGCATTTTGATGCGCCCCTACCGGCCGATGCCCTACCCGATGACCGGCTCCGCATCTACGTGCTGAGCGACAATGCCTCGACCTGCTACATCGACGATTTGCAGGCCGAGCTGATGAACCCCAAGACGACCTGGTAGGCCTGCCAGGGCCCTTCCCCAACTTTCGGCCCCTACTGGCAAACTACCGACTGCCAGTGGTGCCGGCACGAGTACTTTTAGCTCTTCACCTCACTCCTCTCCGTTCAATGACCTTGCCCAATAAGGCCCTGCTGGCCATTTGCACACTGGCGCTGGGCACCTGCCAGCCCAGCAGTCCCGCTCACTCCGACGACAGCGCCCAACTCATGCACAATGGCTTTGAGGAAAGCGTTGGCTGGGGCGGCACCGCCGAAGGCTCCCTCACCGACAGCCAGGCCCATGGCGGTCACTGGTCGGTACTGGTGAATCCGCAGGTTAATTTCGGATTTACCTACGAGCGCACCCTAGGCCGGCTGGCACCGCAGCTGCCGCACAAGCTGCGCCTGCAAGGCTGGGCATTACGGGCCAATTCGGGTAGCAATGCCCAGCTGGTAGTGCAGGTGAATGCCAGCGCCACCGATACAGTCAAAGTTTTTTACGGAACGCTGCCCCTGGCCACTGCCGTGCGGGATTTTGATAAGTGGACGGCGGTTTCGTACCCCTTTGTGCTGCCTGCTACAGCCGCAGCAGGCAACGTAATAAAAATCTACCTCTGGCGCGACCAAGCCACCTCGCCCACTTACCTCGACGACGTTGAGCTTATTTCCGAAGAATAGTATGAATATGGATGCCGCGCCGCCTACTGCCGCGCCGCGCCGCGCCTGGCCGTGGAGCAAGCTGGCCGTTGGCCTGGTGGCCGTGGTACTACTGCGCTTGTTCGTGAGCGTAGACAACTGGCAGGAGCACCGGGTGACCAAGTACGACGTGTTTGGCTACTACCTCTACCTGCCGGCCAAGTTCATCTATCACGATTTGGCGGGCCTGTCGTTCGTGCCGGCCATTATCGACCAGTACCAACTCACCAACCGGGGCAACCCGGCCCATCCACTTGGCAACTTCGAGGTGTCGCGGGCACGCACCGAGCCCGACCGCTACGTCATCAAATACACCATGGGGCTGGCCATTCTGTATTTCCCGTTTTTTGAGACAGCTCACCTCTATACTACCTACTTATCCAGCTATCCGCCCGATGGCTACTCGCCGCCCTACCAGATGGCGGCCTATCTGGCGGGGCTGGTGTATGCGCTGCTGGGCCTGCTGGTGCTGCGCCGGTTTTTACGCTATTACTTTTCCGAAGGGCTGACGGCCATTCTAGTGATAATTGCTTACTGCGGGACAAACTACCTGTGTTACGCCGTTTTCAGGAGCTTGTACTCGCACAACTTTTTGTTTGCGCTGCATGCTACTACGCTACTGCTGACCCACAAGTGGCTGCAACAGCCCCGGCGGCGCTATGCGTTGGGGCTGGCCGTTACCATTGGCCTAGCCATTCTCATCCGGCCTACTGAAATCATTATTGGCCTGGTACCGCTGCTGCTGGGCGTAGCCTCGCTGGCCGACTTGCGCACCCGGCTGCAATTGCTGTGGGCCCAACGGGGGCAGCTGGTGCTGTTTGGCTTAGGGGTAGGGCTGATTTGGCTGCCCCAGCTGCTGTACTGGCACCACATGTCAGGCCATTGGCTCTACGACTCATATCCCGGCGAAAGTTTCAATTTCAGGCACCCTAAGCTTAAGTCCGGCCTTTATAGCTTCAACAACGGCTGGCTAACTTACACGCCGGTGATGGTGCTGGCGCTCATCGGCATTGCGGTGCTGTGGTGGCGGCGGCGCGACGTTTTCTGGCTCACGACCAGCTACTTGGTCCTTCACATTTGGATTGCGTTCAGCTGGTGGTGCTGGTGGTACATGGACAGCTTTGGCTCGCGGGCCATGGTGCAGGCTTATCCCCTGCTATGCCTGCCGCTGGGCTATTTGCTGCGGGAAATGTTCCGGCTGGGCCGGGTGGCAACCACGGCTACGGTCGCCCTACTGGTCGGTTTTGTAGCTCTCAATGGCTTTCAGCTCTGGCAGTTGCAGCAGGGTATCTTCGTGTCCGAATACATGACGCAGCGCTATTACCTGGGTATTATTGGTAAAACGCAGCTTTCGAAAGCCATTCTGACCAAATTCGATACCAACGAAGCCGACCCGCCCTTGGCGGCGGCTCCGGCGGTAACCGTGTTTGTCGACCATTTCGCGCAGGGCACCGGTACGGGCTATACCACCGATAACGCACCGGCCGGCGCAGCGCCCGTTTTTCGCCTCGATGGGCAGAATGCCTACAGTCCGGCCTTCCGCGCCACGCTGGGCGAGCTGCCGGCTCAGCCCGGACGGTGGGTGCAAGCCAGCGTCCGGGCTTTTTTTCCGGGTAAAGAATACAATATCAACCAGATGCCGGGCCTGGTAATTGAGTGGAAGCGCGGCGACCAAATCTTAAAGTGGCAGTCGGCCCGCATTACCAATAAGGTTGGCCCAAGCAGCACCGTGTACGGCGGCACCGCCGGTCTGTGGGATACCGTGAAATTTGCCTCCCAGATTCCGGCTGATGCCCAGCCCGGCGACCAGCTGGCCGTGTATGTCCGCAACGACCAGTCGAGCAAAGCCCTGTACATCGACGACATGACGGTGCGCGTGCTAAAGCCCTGAAAATAGCCTCATCGCCAATGCTGGCAGCTCTACAGCCCCAGCAGGCCGTATTTCACAATGCAGAAAATGGCCCGGAATCCATCGCGCCAGCCTATTTTTTTGCCCTCGGCGTAGGTGCGGCCGTAGTAGCTGATGCCCACTTCGTAGATGCGGACATCTTGCACGCGGGCCACTTTGGCGGTTACTTCGGGCTCGAAGCCGAAGCGGTTTTCTTCGAGCCGCAGGCCCTGAATGATGTCGCGCCGGAACAGCTTATAGCAGGTTTCCATGTCGGTCAGGTTCAGGTCGGTCACCATGTTCGAGAACAGGGTGAGCCAGTAGTTGCC
>JAYULN010000314.1:0-11552 GCA_043763525.1 Hymenobacter sp. | reverse complement strand
CGGGTCCGGAGCCATTCGAGCTGCCGACGCTGGTAATTGCCGGGGCCGAGCCGTTGAAGTTGAGCGTACCGTAAAACACCCCGGATACGTACACCACGGGGCCATTGGCGCTCAGGCCGTACACGTTGATGGTACTGCCATCGGCTTCCCCAATGCTCCGGGCCCAGCCAAAGCTGACCGTACTGCCGTTATCAACGAATTTGGCCACGTAGCCGTCGTCGCCGCTCACGTTGGTGGCAATGGTGCCGCTGCCGATGGCGAGCGAGTTGCCAGTAAAGTCGCCCCCCACGTACACATTATTGCCACTCGCCGCCAACGACTCTACGAACACGCTGCTGCCATCGTCGATGAGTTGGGCCCAGGTGAAGCCGGCACTGCTGCCCGCATCGGTGAGCTTGGCGACGTAGCCGCTGTACGCACCTTGCACTGTGGCCGTTAGGGTGGTACCGCCCAGCGTAACGGACTGCCCGTAGAACTGGCCGGCCAGGTAGATATTGTTGCCGCTCACGGCCAGGCCGCCGTAGATGTCCTCATCGCCAACGCTACCGGCCTGCACGGCCCACACGTAGCTGCCGGTAGTGGGGTTGAATTTGGCCACAAACAGGTCGCGGCTGCCCGCGCTGGTGAGCGTGGTGCTGCCCAGGGTAATGCTACCGTTAAACTCGCCGGCCACGACCACGGTGCCATTGGCCGCCGGGGCTGCCCAGCGAATGAGGCTGGGGCCGGTGGTAGCCGCGAAGCCTTGCCAGGCCGGCGCGGCGTTGGCACCTACCGTAAAGCTAATCAGGCCATTGCTGGTGCCCACTGGGTTTGTCACATTGACTGCGCCCGACTGCGCCCCGGCTGGTACCACCACCCCGCTAATCTGGGTGCCGGCGGCATTTACGGTGAAGCCGGAGGTGACGATGTTGTTGCTGGTACCGGCAAAGGTGATGGCCGTGGTGCCGGCCAGCCCTTCGCCGTAGAGCGCGACGGTGGTGCCCACTGGCCCGGCATTGGGGGCAATCAGCGTCAGCAGCGGGGCTGGGTCGGAAAGCGTAGCGATAAAGCCGGGCCGCACGCCAGCGCTGGCTCCCAGGCTGATGCTGCCGAAACTGGCCGGCGCGGTTACTTGCCCGGTAGCGTACCAAGTGCGCGTATCGAGCCGTCCCAGACCAATGGCGTAATCGGCCCCGCTGCCGCCGGCCTGCTGCGCCCCCACGAAGCTGGCGCTGCTGCCCTGGTCGCTGAGCTTGGCCACCAGCACGTCGCTGCCGCCCGCGCTGGTGAGCGTGCTGCCGCCGAAGCCGGCCGTGCCGCCGAAGGTGCCGGCCACGTACAGACTCGTGCCGTACAGGCTTAGGGCGGCGGCGCTATTCGAGGGGGTAGTACTGGTGCCGGTGCTCTGCAGGGCCCAGGCAAAGCTGGCCGAGCTGCCCGCGTCGGTGAGCTTGCTCACAAACAGGTTGGCTACCCCGGCATTGGTGAGAGTGGTGCCACCAAAGGCCGCGGTGGTGCTGCGGTAGCTGCCGCCCACGTACACACTGCTGCCGCTGGCCAGCAGGCAGCGGGCATTGTCGTCGCCGCTGCCCCCGGCCCGTTGCGCCCAGTAGCTGCTCAAGTCGTTCGCGTTCAGCTTCAGTATAAACAGGTCTTCGCCACCGGCGCTTGTCAGGTTGCCGCCGGGCACGGTGTTAGCCGCATTGTTGAAGGTGCCGGCCGCGTACAATGAATTGCCCGCGAACTGGAGTGCGGTTACGGCATCGCCGGCCAGCACGGCGGGTGCCAGGCTAGTCGACGATGTCGTACCGTTAAATGCATTGTAGCGGGCAACGAAGCCCCCGGCCCCAGCCAGGGTGTAGTTCTCGAAGGTGGCATTGCCGCCGCTGCTGCCGCCCAGGTACAGGTAGGAGTTGCCAACATTGGTCAGCGCATTGGCATAGTCGTTGGCCGGGCCGCCAGCCCGCTTGGCCCAGCTTGCGCCCGCGCTGCCGCCGGTTTCTGTCAGGCGGGCCAGGAAAATGTCGCTGGTGCCGGCCTGTGCGTTGGTCAGCGCGGGGCGGCTGCCCAAGGTCAGCGTCTGGCTCTCGAAGTTGCCGGCTATGTACACGTAGGGGCTGGATATTGCCACGGCCGTGGCGATGCTCCGGCCGGTAGTGGCGCTGCTGGTGCCCTTCAGCGCCCACACGAAACCGGCGGTGGGGTTCCATTTGGCCACAAATATTTCCTGGCCGTTAGTGGTACTGAGCGTGGTAGTGCCAAAGGTAGCGGTACCGGTGAAGCCACCGGTCAGGTACACATTGCCGTTGCCGTCGTTGGTACTGGCCTGCACCTGCAC
The DNA here is from genome assembly GCA_043763525.1 of Hymenobacter sp. Lineage (GTDB taxonomy): Bacteria > Bacteroidota > Bacteroidia > Cytophagales > Hymenobacteraceae > Hymenobacter. Next base: position 9,235 of record JAYULN010000314.1, on the reverse strand, counting down.
GTCGCCGATGGCGGCCACCGCCGCCTGCCAGTTGGGCGTTTGGGCTAGTGCGGGCCGGCAAGCCAGCAGCCACAACAGCATCAGCCCCAGGCTGCCACGTCCAAATCGTAGTAGAGTAAATTTCATAAACTGGAAGAGAAAAAATGATGGTAAAGTTGTGTAAAACAAAGATAATCAGCGGTAGGCCAATACTTTCGCATTAAAAATTTTTCGCATTGCTCCCACACAAAGTTTTTTGTTGCGCGGCACTGTGAAACCCTGCGTGAAATTTTGATGCGGAAATCCTGTAGCAGTAAGGACAGCCCCGCAGGGTCGTTGGTGCCGGTTTTACCTTCGGGAAATTAAACGCCGGCTTTCTCGTTATCCCACCGAATGAATCGACTATTACGGCACTGGTGGGGGTTATTGCTGGTCTTCGGCCTCTTGGCCCGAGGGCCAAGCGCCGCCCGCGCCCAAACGCCCTCCCTCGACCCCAACGTGCCCAACCAGCCCGGCCTGGCCTCCCCGCCCCTGCCGCCGAGGGCTGCGGCGGGCGCTCCGGTAGCTGCCCGCCGCGCCCTGGCCCGGCCCCGCGTGCTACGGCTCGAAACTGAAACGGCCGACCGGCCGCTGCTGCGCCGCTACAAGGTGGCCACCACCGTACCCGATTCGCTCAGTGCGTTGCGGGCAGTGCGCGAGTTGGTGCTGGCCCTGCAAGGCGATGCTTACCTCACGGCCTCGGCCGATACCATGCGCTGGACCCGCGACACCGTGCGGGTGCGCCTGCATGTGGGCGAACAGTTCCGTTGGGCCTACCTGCGCAACGGTAACCTCGGCGACGGCCTGCTTACCCGCGCCGGCTACCGCGAGAAGCTCTACCGCCACACGCCATTCGTGCCCGAGGATTGGGCCAAGCTCCAGGAAAAAATTCTGGTGGAAGCCGAGAACCAGGGCTTTCCATTTGCCACCGTCGGCCTCGATTCCGTTCGGCTGAGCGGGCACGACATTGCCGGCCGCGTGGTGCTGAAGCGCGGCCCGGTAGTGGTATTCGACTCGCTGCAAATTGTGGGCAACACCAAAACCAAGAAACGCTTCCTCACCAAATACCTGCAGATTTTTCCTAACCAGCCCTTCAGCCAGCAGCGCGTGGCCGCCGCCGCCCAGCTGCTGCGCCAGCTGCCCTACGTGAAGCTGCGGGCCGAGCCCGAAGTACGCTTTGCCCGGGGCCGGGCGCGGGTATACTTGCTGCTCGACGACCGGCCCAGCAACCAGTTCGATGCCATCGTGGGCATTTTGCCCAACGCCGATGCCAGCAAAACCGGCGTGCAGTTCACCGGCGACGTCACCATCAACCTGCGCAATATCAAGGGCGGCGGCAAGCAGCTGGGGCTGCAATTTCGCAAAACCGATGCGCTTTCGCAGCTGCTCGACGCGCAGTACGTGCATCCCAATTTTTTCGGCACGCCGCTGGAAGTGGCCGGCTCCTTCAACCTCTACAAGCAAACCGATGCGTTTACCACCATTCGGCCCCGCTTGCAGGTTACTTATCCCACGGCGCGGGCGGGCCGCGTCAGTTTTTTTGCCGAGCAGCGGGCTTCGTTTATTGATTCACTGAAGGATAAGACGGTGCTGCCCGCCAACCTCGATTCGCAGTACAATGCCTACGGCTTGTCCTACGCCCGAGCCACCCTCGACGACCTTTTTTTCCCGCACCAGGGTAGCTTGCTGAATATGCAGGCGGCGGTGGGCACCAAGACCATCACCAAAAACTCCCAGCTGCGGCCCGAGCTGTACGCGGACATTCCGCTGCGTTCCACTCAATATTCGTTTGGCATGCGGGCCGAGCGCTACTTCCCCGTGAAGCGAGCCGGGGTGCTGCTGCTGCGCCTGCGCGGCGAAGGCCTGCTCAACGCCCGCCTGTTCGCCAACGATTTGTTCCGCCTCGGGGGGCTAAACTCCTTGCGCGGCTTCAACGAAAACCAGTTTTACACCAGCTCTTATGCCGTGGCGACGGCCGAATTCCGGCAGTTTATCGGGGCCGATTCGTACGTGTTTTTGTTTGGCGACCAGGCCTATTTCCGGCACGACGTGACCAACGACCGGCGCACCGACTACCCCACCGGCGTGGGCGCGGGGCTCAGCTTTCGCACGGCGGCGGGCTTGTTTCAGTTCGTGTATTCGGTCGGCCAGTCCAATAGCATCGACCAGCATTTCGCCCTGGGCACTTCAAAAATTCATTTCGGGCTGACCAGCCGGTTTTGAGATGATTCCGCCATTTCGTCCGCTTTTCGAGAAGCAAAATGCCCTTCCCGCCACGCTGGCGGAAATCAGTGAATCAGCAGCCTAAAACCCGGCCAACACGACTGATATTCAGCAGTACTAACTCCTGATTCAGATTGGTACATCATTTGTCATGGCAAGCTCAGAGCCGTCCCTATAACCGGCTCCTTACTATGAAATTTATCAGCCCGAAATTCATTCGTTCCATTGCTCCGCAGCTCGATTTGCTCAACACCATCGGCGGCGGGGTAGCCCAGCCCCAGCTGCGCATCGACCAGCGCCCGAAAGGCGTGGTGTTGCGCGTAGCCATGCCCACCGTTGCGGCCGACAGCTTCCGCGTGGTGCTCAATCAGCAGCAGCTCACCGTGTTCGGCGAGTACCGCCACGAGCCCGACGACCAGTTAGCCGCACCGCTTTTCGTGCAGACCCTCGACCTGCCCACCAACCTCGACCTCGCCCGCATCGATGCCGTGCAGGAGGGCCAGGAGCTGCGCGTACGAATCCCCTTCCTAAACCCCAGCGACCAGCAGCGCGAAATCGACATTCGGCATAATTAAGTTGCTGGTTTCTGGTTGAATTTGGAAATGCAGCGCATCTGAGTCAACCCCAATAAAAAAGGCTTGCCTGACGGCAAGCCTTTTTTGCGCTCTGAGAAATCAAAGCACTTCAATTACTGGCAATTACCAACCATCCCTAATCGCCCACAAAATCCGTGAAATCCGCTAAAATCCGTGCTAATCCGTGGTAAACAAGGGAATGAGCAGCACGAAACTCATCAGCAATGCCAGGTAAAACCAGCCCATTATCTGGCCCCGGTAGCGGCGCGGCAAGCGGTTGCTGAGGATGAGCATGGCCGCGATGATGAGCGCGAGGTGCGCCACGAAAAACACCATGGTTTTGAGCCAGTTGTTCACAATGGTGTTTTCGGGCTGGTACTGGTTGCTCTCGCCCAGGCCCGAGGTGAGGTAGCGCAGGCCGTAGAAAGCCACGGTCTCGAAGGCGACAAACAGGCCCAAGCCGGCCAGCAGGGCCTGTTTCGATGATTTCTGGGATACGTCGGCCATGGCTGCTACGGGCGGGGGCGGCCCTGCACCTCGGCCGAGCGGGCTTTGACGTACAGCTCCTCGACCTTGGTGCGGGCCCAGGGCGTGCGCCGCAAAAACGTGAGGCTCGACTTGATGCTGGGGTTTTCGGCGAAGCAGTTCATGTGCAGGCGGGCATCGAGCTCGGGCCAGCCGTAGGCAGCTTCGAGGTATTCCAGAATCTGGGCCAGGGTGATGCCGTGCAGCTCACGAATGAGGTGGCCGGCTTCGTCGCGGGCATCGGCGGCGCGGAGGAAGGACATGGGCAGTAGGTTTGGTCGGCCAATGCGGCCCGGGGCCGCGTGGCATAAAGCACAAAGTTGGCGAAAAGCCGGGAGCCAAGGCACGATGAGACCGGGCCGGGCGTTATTTTTGAGTCGCTCCGCCTATGCCGCTCTCCTCCTTCGCACCTTCCGCCACCAAGACCAAGCCCCGCCGGGCCCCACGCGGGCCGTGGCGGCGCGGGCTGCTGGCCGCGCTGCTGCTGGGCCTGTTGCTGGGCGGCACCTACTACCTGCGCCATCAGGTGCAGCTAAACCGCTACGCCCGCCGGGCCTGGGCCACGCTCACCAAGGGCGGCCTCACGGGGCGCGAAAAAACCCCGCTGCTGGCCGGCTACTCGGTGCATGGCATCGACGTATCGGCCTACCAGGGCCGCATCGACTGGCCCACGGTGGCCCGCAACCGGGTGCGGTTTGCCTTCATCAAGGCCAGCGAAGGGGGCACGCTGCGCGACCCGCGCTTTGCCCGCAACTGGCGCGAGGCCCGCGCCGCCGGCGTGCTGTGCGGGGCCTACCACTACTTCCAACCCAACCGCGACGGCCAAACCCAAGCCAACCTGTTTGCCCGCACCGTGCCCCTGGCCCCCGGCGACCTGCCGCCGGTGCTCGACGTCGAAGCCGCCAATTTCCACGACGTGGCCGTGCTGCGCCGCGAAGTGGCCCGCTGGCTGCGCCTCATCGAGGCGCACTACGGCGTGCGGCCCATCCTCTATTCCAACCACAGTTTCTACCAGCGCCACCTGGCCGGGCACTTCGACGATTACCCGCTCTGGCTGGCCCACTACGAAGTAGAGCGCCCCACCCTGCCCCGCAGCAAGTGGATAATCTGGCAGCACTCCGACGAAGCCTACGTGCCGGGCATCCGCGGCGTGGTCGATTTCAACGTGTTTCAGGGCAACTTCGAGGCGTTGCAGGCCCTGCGCGTGCCGCTGCCCGCCCGGCCGCTGCCCTCCCCTACCCACGGCCGCTAGCACCTGCCCCCAGCCGGGCAAAAAAAGGCCGCCCGGCCCGCTACTTCCGCAGAAGCAGCCGGGCCGGGCGGCCAGGTTTCACGCCAACGCGCAAAGCCTACATTTTGCTCTTCGGAGCCATTTTGGTGGTGGTCGTTTTGTGCATCATTTTGCCGTGGTGCATCTTTTTACCACCCTTGGCTTCCATCTTCTCCTCCTTCATCTCCATGGTTTTGGTTTCCATCTTCTCTTCGGTTTTGGTCTCCATTTTGGCATCTTTCACGGCCGGCTTGGTGCCTTGGGCGTTGGCGCTGAAACAAAAGCCGGTGAGGGCGAGGGCGGCAACGAGTTTGAGGGAATTGCTCATCTTGTGGGAAGGTTGAAAAGATTGGGGTTGAAATATGCCGAAAGGTGAAGCCTAATATTGAAGTTCAGATGAAGATGCACGAGAATGCCAGAACTTTGCAACATTGGTGCGGCACCCGGCTGCTGCCCTTTTTGGTGCTGGGGCTGCTGGCCGCGTGCAGCAGCAGCCGGAGCGTGAGCCCTGGCAGCACCCGCGCCCCGCACGATGCCCCGCGCGGGGCTTATACCCAAACCGGGCTGGGCTCGTACTACGCCGCTAAATTTGCGGGCCGGCCCACCGCCAGCGGCTCGGTATACCGGCCCGACCAAATGACTGCTGCCCACAACACACTGCCCTTCGGCACCCTCATCCGCGTTACCAACACCCGCAACGGCCGCTCGGTCGAAGTGACCGTGACTGACCGTGGCCCCCACACCAAGGGCTACATCGTGGACGTGTCGCGCCGCGCCGCCGTGCAGCTCGACATTATCGAGGCCGGCGTGGTACCCGTGCAGCTCGTCGTTCTCAAAACCGCCGCTTCCCGCTAAGCGTTTTCCCTGCTCACCCCTTCATTCGCATGAACATTCGCAAAAAAGTACGCTGGGTTCTCCCACCCCATACCAACCGCTACGCCGCTCTCGACCTGTGGGTGCGCGCCGCCGAAGACGAAGACTGGTCCGAAGCCGAAATCCAACACGTAATGGATGAAGTGGTAGAAGCCGAAGACGAGGCTGCCGGCCTGGAAGTACTGGATTGGTACACCTACAAATAGCCCGCTGCTTATAACGCAGTCAATCAACCCACTGTAGCAGTCCGGCGTTGGAGCCGCCTCCACGCCAAGCGCTGAGTACTGGCTGCACTACCCTGCAAGAGCCTCTCCCTCATTCCGCCGTCGCAAGCGTTGAATGGAGGAGAGGCTTTTTGCGTCCAACAAATCGAATGCGGTCAACAGTTCGCTACTGTATCATTTGAAAATCAGGGCCTTACCAATATTTTGCAAGCCGTACAAGCGAGTCGGCAGCGGCCTGAGCGGAGGTTTTGCTCAGTCAAAGCTTCTGCGGCATTCGACTATTAATGTTATTTCAATAATTATTATTAAAAATAATATTTTTATATCATACTTGAGCAAGATTATATTGTACTTTTGAATACAACGGATGAGTTAACTCTATAAATCTTGCTGTTTTGCGCAGGCAAAAGGCGAGTCCCACATTATGAAAAACGCACATTTACTCTTAATAACCAGCGTTTTATTCCTAACCCTTGGTATTCCGGCCAAACACGCGCACGCCGGCACCTGGGATGCGGGCCTGCTGGCAGGGCAATGGACCGGGCTGCTGCCCGTACCGGGCGGCAGCCGTCAGATATCCATCACCGTGAACCAGGCTTCCGATGCCACGGCGGCCGTGCTGCACATTTCGGCCTCGCGCCTGAACAACAGCCCCATGCGCGTAGTGACCAGCGCCGACAGCGTGGTGTTTTATGCCGACCAGGCCGGCTGCCGCTTTGCCAGCCTGCCCGTGGCCGACGGGCAGCGGCTGCGCGGTGAGTGGCAGCAGCCGGGCTTCCGCACCGTGCTGGTGCTCGACCGCGTGCAGGCCAACGCCACACCCGCCACCAGTACCGCCCCCACTTACAACCTAGAGGAAGTGCGTGTGACCAGCCCCAGCAGCGCCAACAGCGAAGTGGGCCTGGGCGGCACGCTCAGCCTGCCGCTCGGGGCCGGCCCGTTTCCGGCCGTGGTGCTGCTCTCCGACGTGGGCACGCCAGAGCGCCGAGAGGGCACCTACAGCCTGCTGGCCGAACTCGCCGACCACCTGACCCGCCAGGGCGTGGCCGTGCTCCGCCTCGACGACCGGGGCCAGGGCCGCTCGGCCGCCGTGGCCAGCGCCAGCACGGGTGCCGAGCTGGTGGCTGATGCGCAGTCGGCCATGAATTTCCTGCGTACCCGGCCGGGCATCGACCCCATGCGCGTGGGCCTGCTGGGCCACGGCGAGGGGGCCAATGTGGCCCTGTTGGCCGCGGCGCAGGCTCCGGCCCCAGCATTTCTGGTGGCCCTCGGGGCGGCCGGCGTGAACGGCCAGGAGCTGCTGGCCCGCCAAACATCGCTGGTGAACCAGGCTGGCGAGCCCGACACCGCCCAACTGGCTTGGTCGCGCAAGCAAGCCCAGGCGATGATGATGGTTCGCCGCGAAGCAAAAAAGCAACTGGCCGCCGGGGCCAATGCCGAACAAGTGCAGGTGCGCGTGGGCCAGGAGCAGCTGCGGCTGACCACCGAAGCCAGAAAGCGCAACGATATTCTGTATAAGCGGCAGTACGCTATGCTCGAAATCATCCGCCAAACGCCGGATAATGCCCAGGCCCAGGCCATCGTGGCCAATATGCTGAAGCAGATTTACCCGAATTTATCGCCTGCCACGGCTCAAACCCGCGCCGGCCAGCTCACCAGTCCTTGGTACCGGTCGTTTCTCACCTTCAACCCCCAGGCCGAGCTGGGCAAGGTGAGCTGCCCGGCCCTGCTGCTGCACGGCACCGCCGATGCCCAGGTGCCCACCGCCACCAACCTGCCTCTGCTCGAAAAAGGCCTCAAAGCCAACAAGCGGGTGAATATTCAGAAGCTGGACGGGGTAACCCACGATTTCCAGACCCCGGCCAGCGAGCAGGCCCTCGCCGCCGGCACCGCACCGCACGCCGCAGCTTCGGCCGATGCGCTGGAAAGCATCAGCGAATGGGTGATGCAGCAGGTGAAATAACTGCCGAAAACGGCACTGCCAGAACTTCGGACAAATGCTATAGCTTACGCTAAATCAGTTGCGATGCGGGGCGAAACGCCTGGCGTAGCCACGCGCCAGCCAGCGCCGCCACGCCGCCCACCAAGCCCGCAATAATTCCCGTAACCACCACCAACGCCGCCACCGAGCCCCCCAATGGCAGTAGCTGGGCTACGCGGTGGGCCAGCAGGCCGTCGTTTTGCTGCGCCAACCAGGCGGCGGGCAGTCCCCAACTCACCCCCGCCCCACCGAAGCCGGCCGCGAAAGCCGCCCATCCCGTTGGGGCAAAGGCAAAACCCACGGCGAACGCAACCACCGCCAAGCTCCACCAAGGGAGCACCAGCTGTGCGGCCGAGGCCAGCAGGAAAATGAGAAACAGCAGGAACCCGGGATTACGCCAATTCATGCCGACAAAGTAACGCTTCGCTGAATGAGGAATGAGGAATGAGGAATGAGGAATGAGGAATGAGGAATGAGGAAGTTCAGGCACCCTGCCTCATTTTCCAATTCTTCATTCCTCATTCAGCGCAGCTCAAGCGGCGGCCATAACCTCTGCATCATTATTAGCTGGCGAGTTTACGCGCTTGCTGATGACGTATTCACGCATGGCGGCGGCATCGTAGGGTTGCAGGAGCTGCTGGTGCGCGGTTGGGCTCAGGCTGTTATCGAGCCAGGCGTGCTCGGCAGCGGGGCCGGGCAGGATGACGGGCATCCGGTTGTGAATACCGGCCATGAGGGCGTTGGGCGCGGTGGTGATGATGGTGAACGTGGGGTGCAGCTCGCCGGTAGCGCGGTCGAGCCACTCGTCCCAGAGCCCGGCGAAGGCGAAGGGCTGCTCGCTGCGCAGCAGAATACGGTGCGGCACCTTGCCCGCCGGCGTGGCCTGCCACTCATAAAAACCATCGGCCAGCACCAGGCAGCGCCGCCGCCCCAGCAGCTGCCGAAACGAAGGCTTCTCGGCCAGCGTCTCGGCGCGGGCGTTGATGGGCTTGGGGCCGCTGGCCGGGTCGCGGCTCCAGCTAGGTACCAGGCCCCAACTCAGCAGCTGAATCTGGCCGGGCGCGGCGTTGGTGATGACCGGCAGCCGCTGCGAAGACGCGGCGTTGTAAGTCGTTGGGGCCGGGTCGGTGAACCGGGCCCCGAAGCGCTGCTCGATGGCCGGCGCGGGGGCAATGAAGGTATAACGGCCACACATGGCGGGGAGGTGCTGGGATAGAAGAAAAAAGAACGTCATGCTGCGCTTACCGAAGCATCTTCCCCGCAGGAGTAATCCAATTGATTACGATAGTTGCGCGGTAGAGATGCTTCGGCAAGCGCAGCATGACGTTCTGGTTAGCCCATCAAGCGCCTATTTGTACAGCTGCTCGTAGTATTCGCGGGCCATGCGGCCCGACTCGAAGGCCGGCTCCACGTCCTTCATGGCAGTTTTCACCACTTTCAGGAAGTTTTTGGGCTGGTCGTAGTACAGGGGCAGCACGCGGGTTTCGAGCACGTCGAGCAGCGTGGTGGCCTCCTGGTCATCCTTCACGGCGTCGGGCAGGTGCTC
>JAYULN010000313.1:0-1868 GCA_043763525.1 Hymenobacter sp. | reverse complement strand
GGCACTTTAGTAGCAGCCGCTTTTCGATTTTTCGAACACCTCTAGGCCGTTTCCAAGCACTGGGGGCACATGGGCCTAATTTGGTGCGGTTGCCCTGGTTGGTTGTGAAGTAGTCGTGCAAAAGTACTGCGGTCATGCACCGGTCTGCCCGGCGCAAGCGCCCCCCTACGCCACCGGCGTTTTGGGGTCATAAGCATCGCGCAGGCCGTTGCCGAGCAGGTTGAAGCTAAGCACCAGCAGCGAAATGGCCGCCCCCGGCAGCAGCGTGAGCCACAACCCGGCCTCCGTGCCGAGCAGGTCGTACCCTTCCTTCACCATCAGCCCCCAGCTGGGGGCGGGCGGCTGCACGCCCAGGCCCAAAAAGCTCAGGCCTGCCTCGAGCAAGATAGCTGCCGCGAAATTGCTAGTGGCCAACACAATGAGCGGCCCGCGCATGTTGGGCAGCAGGTGCCGCGCAATGAGGCGCGAAGTAGACAGCCCCAGCACCCGCCCGGCCTCCACAAACGTGGCCGAGCGCAGGCTCAGCATCTGGCCCCGCACCACGCGGGCCACATCCACCCACATGGTGAGGCCCACCGCTACAAAGCTGACCCACACGCCCTTGCTATCCAAAGCCAGCGAAATGGCGATGACCAGCATGATGCCCGGAATGCTCCACACCACGGTCATCAGCCCCAGCAGCAGCGAGTCGGCCCAGCCGCCGAAGTAGCCGGCCACGGCCCCCACCGCCATGCCAATGACCAGCGAAATAAGCACTGCCACCAGCCCGATGCCCAGCGAGATGCGCGTGCCCAGCAGCAGGCGGCTCAGCTCGTCGCGCCCGGCTTTGTCGGTACCCAGCCAGTAGGTGCGGGTGATGAGGTGGCTCTGCTTGATTTCGCGCTGCAAATCGGCGCGGGGTCCGGAGTGGCCCACCACCGCAGCTAGCACCAGGCGGCGCGGCCGGCCCGCCTCGGCCGAATGCTCGCCCAGGGGCTTGAGGATAATGGAGTCGCCGGCCAGCTGGTAGCCGCCGATGGGCGTTTCCTGCACGGCGGGCTCGCAGCCGCGCAGCCAGGTACTGAAGATGTTATCGGGGCCGGTGCCGTTGCGGGCCGAGTCGGGCAGCGGCTGGCGCAGCAGCAGCACGCGCAGGCCGGGCCGCTCTTTTTGAATTTGAACGAAGCCGTGGTTGGCGTTGGGCGAATTGTCGGGCAGCACCCAGTAGCCCAGCAGCGCCACCAGCATGCACAGGGCAATAAAGGCCAGCCCGGCCACGGCGGGCCGGTTTTGCCACAGGCGCTGGCGCACATAGTAGCCCGGCGGCCGGGCGGCTGCCAGCGTACTGGCCTGCGTGGCCGGGGCCGCTGCCGAAACTGCCGCCGCTCCCACCGCTAACGGGTGTTGTGCTGCAAGAGGCCTTCCTTGGAAGCCAGGTAGGAGGCATCGCGGGCAATGGCCCCGAAGGAAGTGGTTTCGTAGGCCAGCTCGGTATCGGGGTCGGGCCAGTAGCTGCGGATGAGGCCGTGCTCCAGCAGGTTGCGCAGCTGGTTTTCCAGCTCGGGCGCGGGCAATCCGGTCTTCTGGAGGAGCACGCGAAACGGGGTAACGAAGTACAGCTCGTCGAGCAGGTCGAATTCGGGGTCAGTCACGAGGGGAATTGGGTGTGAGGCGGTGGTCGGGCAAATGTAAGCCGGGTGGGCGGCATTGGCTCCAGCAACTTGGAAAGCCGCAAAATTCACCACAGCCCGCACTCCCGACTCTTGCGGGTCACCAATAGCTGTTTATTATGAAGACATTTAAACTTTTGCTACCATCATAAAAGCAGCTAAATAATGCCAGGATTTCCAATTTCTGACTGAGGTCTCAAGTCGCACTAATAAGGTGCG
>JAYULN010000312.1:0-1869 GCA_043763525.1 Hymenobacter sp. | reverse complement strand
CCGCAACACTACTTGCGGCTCGTATCGCTCCTGCATCGTGACCAAAGCGAAGTGCATACAGGCCAAAATATCCTCGCGTACCAACGATGGATATTCATCCAGCATATCTTCCACCGTATCGCCAGCGGCCAGAAAATCAAGAATGGTCGCTACCGTAATGCGCATGCCGCGAATAGTTGGTCGGCCATTGCACAGGTCGGGGTCAATCGTAATCCGGTCGTGGACGTAGCGTTGCATGGTTTATAAACGGTTGGCTTTGCTAAAGTAACGCTTCCCAAGTGGCAAAAGGTGCGGGTTCAACTATAAACAGGGTTGAGTCGCCCGTAAAAAGCCCCAACTCATTTGCAGAGCCGGGGCTTGTTATGTTTCCAGATTATTGGCTGAGAACTGGACGGATTTTCGCGGCTTAATACGCGGAATGTCCTTCGTCCTCGCAATGACAGCTTCCTACAGCTGCTCGAAAATACGGCGGAAGCTCACCGCCTCGCCGATGTAGCTTTTCAGCTCCGAAATCGGCATGCGGGTTTGCTCGCGGGAGTCGCGGTGGCGCACGGTCACGGTTTCGTCTTCCAGCGTCTGGCCGTCGACCACGATGCAGAAGGGCGTGCCGATGAGGTCCTGGCGGGTGTAGCGCTTACCGATGGCATCACGCTCCTCCAATACGAGGCGGAAATCGTACTTCAACTCATCGAAAATTTCCTGGGCCTTCTCGGGCATGCCGTCTTTGCGGACGAGCGGGAAGATGGCGGCTTTCACCGGGGCCACGGCCGGGTGCAGCTTCAGCACGGTGCGGGTTTTGGTGGTCTGGGCGTCGCCCTCCCCTTCCGTAATGGTTTCCTCGTCGTAGGCGTTGCACATGGTGGCCAGGAACAGGCGGTCGGCGCCCACCGAAGTTTCTACCACGAAGGGCACGTAGTTACCGTAGGCCTTGCCGGTGGCGGGGTCGATGTCGGCGTCGAAGTACTGTTGCTTTTTGCGGCTCAGGTTCTGGTGTTGGGTCAGGTCGAAATCGCCGCGCGAGTGAATGCCCTCCATTTCCTTAAAGCCGAAGGGAAATTCGTACTCGATGTCGACGGCGGCCTTGGCGTAGTGGGCCAGCTTGTCGTGGTCGTGGAAGCGCAGCTTGGCGGCGGGCAGGCCCAGCGCTTCGTGGAAGCGGCGGCGCGAAGCTTTCCAGGTGTCGTACCACTCGCCTTCGGTGCCGGGGCGCACGAAGAATTGCATCTCCATCTGCTCAAACTCTCGCATCCGAAAGATGAACTGCCGGGCCACAATCTCATTCCGGAACGCCTTGCCGATTTGGGCAATGCCGAAGGGAATCTTCATGCGGGCCGATTTCTGCACGTTCAGGAAGTTCACGAAAATGCCCTGGGCCGTTTCGGGGCGCAGGTACACGGGCGGCGCGTCCGAATCCACGGCCGAGCCCTGGGTCGAGAACATCAGGTTAAACTGGCGCACGTCGGTCCAGTTGCCGGTTTTGGAAACGGGGCAGAGGATTTTCTCGTCGAGGATGAGCTGGCGCACGCCGGCCAGGTCGTTGGCCGTGAGCAGGCGGCCCATCTCGGCAGTGAGGGCCGCACCACGGGCGGGGTCGCCGGCATTCTCGTATTCGGCGGCTTTTTCTTCAAGCAGCACGTCGGCGCGGTAGCGCTTCTTGCTGTCGAGGTTGTCAATCAGCGGGTCGTTGAAGCCGGCAATGTGGCCGCTGGCCTCCCAGGTGCGCGGGTCCATAAAAATAGCGGCGTCGAGGCCCACCACGTTGCCGTGCAGCTGGGTCATGGCTTCCCACCACAGGCGCTTGAGGTTGTTTTTCAGCTCCACGCCGTTGGGGCCGTAGTCGTACACGGCAGCCAGGCCGTCATATATTTC
>JAYULN010000311.1:0-11589 GCA_043763525.1 Hymenobacter sp. | reverse complement strand
CGTGCTTACTGGTCCTGCTGGGGCTGCAAGCCGTGGCTCCGGTTCGCATGGCCTATTGGGCCGACAGCGCCCTGTCAATCGCCTGGACCCCATGACCGAGCTCGACCACATCCCCGTTGCTGCGGCTCTGCTGCCGCTGCTCAACGCGCAACTGGCCTGGCATTACCGGATAGTGCCGCATAGCGCCGCTGCCGACCATTTAGAGCTGTACACCGAACCCGACCGGGCCACGCCCGCCCTGGCCGAGGAGCTGGAGGTCGTGCTGGGCCGGCGGGTGCATCTGCACGCGGCCCCGGTGGCCCAGCTTGAGCGAACGCTAAGCAAGTATTTCCTTCGCCCGGGTACCGGCTCCGCCGCGCCCGGCCCCGCCGCAACGGTGAGCAAAACGGCGGCCGCGTCCGATGACTTTCTGTTGCAACTCATTCAGGAAGCGCGGAACCTGGGCAGCAGCGACATTCACATCGAAGTCTACGCGGCCAAGGCCCGGATTCGCATTCGCATCGACGGGCAGCTCGTTGAGCGCTACCACCTGCCGCACACCGACTATCCCGCGCTCATCAACCGCGTGAAAATCATGGCGGGCCTGGACATTGCCGAAAAACGCCTGCCCCAGGACGGTCGCCTGTTCATCGCGGCCGCTACCCAGCAGAAGATGGACGTACGCGTGTCGGTGATGCCCACCCTGCACGGCGAGAAAGTGGTACTGCGCCTGCTCAACAACGAGGCCGTGGCCGTGGACCTGGCCACCCTGGGCTTTCATCCCGACGACCTGGCGACGTATCTGGAGGGGGTGCGCCGCCCCAAAGGCATGCTGCTCATCAGCGGGCCGACAGGTTCGGGCAAAACCACGACCCTGTACGCTACCCTCAAACTGTTGAATAAGGAGAGCCGCAACATCCTCACCATTGAAGACCCCATCGAGTACACACTCGAAGGGGTCAACCAGGTGCAACTGCGGGAAAACATCGGCCTGACCTTTGCCGCGGCGCTGCGCACGTTTCTGCGCCAGGACCCCAACGTCATCATGGTGGGCGAGATTCGCGACCCGGAGACGGCCGCCATGGCCGTCCGCCTGGCCCTGACCGGTCATTTGGTCCTTTCTACCATTCACACCAACTCGGCCTGGGGCACGGTGTCGCGCCTGATAGACATGGGGGTACCCGCCTACCTGGTGGCCAATACCCTCAACACCAGCGTGGCGCAGCGCCTGTTGCGCCGGCTGTGCCCCGACTGTAAGCGTGCGGAACCATTTGATGCGACGCTTTACCCGCGCCGGTTCACGCCGTTTCGCCCCGTCGCGGTGCATTTTGTGGCCACGGGCTGCGAGCAATGCCACTTTACCGGCTACCGGGGCCGACAGGCGGTGTACGAAGTCATCCCGTTGGATGAGGAGCTGGCCGACCAGCTGAAAGCGAATAATTTAAACGTATCTCATCTGCTGGCTGAGCGGGGTATTATCTCGCTCGCGGAAAATGCTTTCGCGCTGTTTGAGCGCGGCGAAACCACGCTGGAAGAAATTTATCCCTTGCTGTTTGGCAACTAACCTATCCTACCTCGTTCGGCGCGGCAGCCTTGCCGTGCTTCTACTGGTGTTCCTGCCCCCGTGGCTGACTCCCCTCCGGGCACAGTCGTCCCCTGCTACTTCCAGCAACAGCTTTCCCAGCACGGACCGGTTCGCGGCCATGGCGCAGCGCCTGCAGGCCCTGGCCGACTCGGCGGCTCCGGGGCTGAACCAGCGCGCCAGCTTGTCGGTGGCGGGGGTGTCCATTCAGGAATTCCTGCGCGGCCTGGCCGAAACCCACAACCTGAACGTGAGCATCGACCCGGCGCTGCAGGTGCGGGTGAGCAATAACTTCACCGACGTGCGGGTACTGGACTTGCTGCTTTTTCTGGCGCGGGAATACGACCTCGACGTGCGGGTGACGGGCAACATCATTACGTTCTATAAGCACGTGCCGGCCCCCGAGACGAAACCGGTGATGCTAGCCAAGAAGCTGCGGCTGACGTACGACGCGGGGCAGGACCGGTTCACGGCCGATTTGGCCAGCGACAGCCTTGGCAGTTTCGCCAAGCAAGCGACCCAGCTCACCAAGCGCAACGTGCTGCTCGCCCCGGGGCTGAGCAGCCGCCTGATTACCGGCTACGTAGAGGCGCTGCCCCTGACCCAGGCCCTCGACCGGCTGGCGTATGCCAATGGCTTACGGTTGCTACGCGTCGACGACCAATCGTACGTGCTTCAACCGACAGAGCCGGCGGCGACATCCGCCACGGCTCCTGCCCGGACACCCCGTACCGGCCGTTCAACGGCCGGTACGGGCGTGGGGCTATCGAACCCCGGGCGCAGCAGCCTCAGCGGGGCCGACATTGCCGTTTCACCAGC
Source organism: Hymenobacter sp. (assembly GCA_043763525.1). Taxonomy (GTDB): domain Bacteria; phylum Bacteroidota; class Bacteroidia; order Cytophagales; family Hymenobacteraceae; genus Hymenobacter. Next base: position 9,209 of record JAYULN010000311.1, on the reverse strand, counting down.
TGCCGCCGACGGGCTGGCCCGCGTCAGCATCGATGCCGACAATGTTCCCATCGGGCAGCTACTCACCGACGTGTCGGTGGACATGGGGGTTAATTACGTGCTTTTTTCGGAGCTCACCGGCAATACCACGATGCATATCCGGCAGATGACGTATGCCGAGTTTCTCGCGCTGCTGTTGCAGGGCACGACGCATACGTTTGACTTCACGGGTGGGCATTACGCCATTGGGGGGCGGGCGCTGGAAGGCTTCCGCCGGTCGAAGGTGGTGAAGCTGCAGTTCCGACCCGCCGACAAGCTGGACGAAGTAATTCCGGCGGAGCTGAAAAAAGGGGTGGAAATCAAGGTCTTTAAGGAGCTGAACAGCGTCATCGTGAGTGGGAGCCAGCCCCAGATTGACGAAATCGCGGAATTTCTGAAAAGCATTGACAAACCGGTTGTGAACGTGCTCATCGAAGTCATCGTGGCCGAACTACGGCGCGGCCATGCCGTCAGCACCGGCATCAGCGCGGCCCTTGGCGACTCCACCATTAAAACCGGGGGCACTATTTTTCCGGGGCTTGACATGACGCTGAATTCCAAAAGCATCAATTCCGTGCTGTCCAAATTAAGCTCTAGGGGCCTGGTTGACCTGGGCCGGGTCACGCCCAACTTTTACGTGACCCTCCAGGCCCTGGAGCAGAACAGCTACCTGAACCTGCGCTCCACCCCCAAGCTTTCGACCCTGAACGGCCACGAAGCCAGCTTGAAAATCGGGCAGTCGGTGTACTACGTCGAAACGGTGCAGAACGTGAGCGGCGGGGTCACCCCCATTATTACGCGCAGCCAGGTTTTCAAGCAGGTCTCGGCCGATTTGGCCATCAAAATCAACCCCATGGTATCGGGCGACGACAACATCACCCTGACCGTGGACGCGCAGTTCTCCGATTTCATCGACCCGGTTATTGTGGGCGCGCCTCCCGGCAATGCCACCCGGCAATTCACCTCGATGATACGCGTAAAAAACGAGGACATGATTGTGCTGGGCGGCCTGGAAGAGGTGCGCACTACCCGCAGTGGCTCGGGCGTACCCATTCTTTCCCGCATTCCCATTCTGCGCTGGCTGTTCAGTTCGCGCAAGAGCGCGAAGCAGACCAACAAGCTCATCGTTTTCATCAAGCCGACGATAATGTACTAACGGCTATGCCCTTTATTCCAGCAGTATCATTACGTGACGTAACCGGCGTGGCCCTGACCTTTCAGGCGGATGGTACGTGGGTTGCGGACTACTGTCGTGTCCACCGTCGAAAGGCTCTGGTGACGGTTACACAGCAGGGCGAGGGACTATACACAGGGGCTGCGATGCAGCAGGCGCTTGGTCCTGAGCCGGCGGCGGTGGCAATGGCACTGGCCGGGCGGGGCGTGTTACTGCGCACTTTGCCCCTGGTGAGTGAAGGCCAGCCAGCTGCATATGCCGAGGCCTTGGCCGCGGCTTTGCCCGGGGTAAACCTGGCGGATTTCTACATTCAGTACCAGCCAACATCGGTTGGCGTACAAGCCGCCTTAATCCGGAAGACTGTCGTGGACGAACTGCTGACCGAGCTACAGGCGGTCGGGCTGTGGGTCGTTACGCTAAGCCTGGGCGCGGCTAGTGTAGCGGCCCTGCTGCCGTATCTGCCAGCCTCAATGAAGCAGCAGCCCCTCCGCGCCGGCAATTTTCTCTTATACCCGGCCACCGACGGCGCGCAGTTCAGCCGAATAGATTACCAGCCATCCACCACTCCAGCCGACCAGGTCACTTACCCGGTGGGCAATGAGCAGTTGTCGGCAGCCCAGCTCTTACCCTATTCTGCCGCCCTTTCAGCCTTGGTTGGGCCGGTTGGGGGCACGGAGCAGGGGTCAGCAGTACCGCGAGCCGATGAGTTGGCCCGCGAATGGGGGTACCGCCGCTGGTTTCAGCGCCTGCGGCTAGCGGTGCCGGTGGCCATCTTAGTGCTCCTACTGGGTAATTTTCTGGCTTCGCAGCAGCTCACTACCGAACGCGGACACCTGACTGCCCGCCTCGGCAACAACCGGCAGTTGCTGGAACACGTGCAGGAACTACGGCAGGCAACCGCGCTCAAGCATGCCTTCTTAACCACTTCGGGCTGGGCGCAACCTTCGTGGAATGCGCTGTGCGCCGACCGGCTGGCGGCCTCGCTGCCGGCGGGGCTGGATTTGCTCAGCCTTGAGATAAATCCGCCTCAGGACCCGGCGGTGGCGGCGGGGAAACCGGCGGCGTTCCGCCACGACGTGGTGATAGTGCGCGGGCAGTGCCACGATGCACAACGATTTAATGCCTGGCTGCAGGTGATTAGCAAACTGCCCTGGGTGCAAGCCGTACGCGACCAGAACTTTACGTACGATTACGCCGGTGGGGTGGGCGTGTTCACTTTCACGCTCGTGGTTAAGCCGACTATTCTGCTGCGCTCATGAATAGCATTTCAGCCCTGACTTACCGGCAACGCACGGCCTTGCTGTTGGGCGGCACCGCCGCGTGGCTGGTCCTCGTGGGCATGGGGTACCTGTGGCCCACCTTTGTCCTCTGGCGTAGCAATCGGGAACAGGTGCAATCCCTCGTGGCCCTGCAACGCGCGCCGGAGCAGCTAAAGCAACTCACGGCTCAGGCCCAGGCCGATGCCTGGCTGATGCGCAGCTATCGCATCGACACGACGCGGCACGAAGGCGAGATGTTGGACCAGCTCAGTCGAACCTCGCGCCGCTACGGGGTGACGCTGGCGGCCCTCTCGCGGGGCGAGCCCACCACGCACGCCGGCTACCAGGTGCAGCTGCGCGTGGCCAAGCTACGCGGCTCGTTCCGCAACCTCGTGCAGGCCGTGTATAGCCTGGAATACGAGCACCCGGTAGGCCGGCTTTCCTCCGTGCGCTTCGCCCTGGAAGAAGACCGCAAGCAACGAAGGCATTTTCTATTCGCTTATCTTTATTTACAAAGCATTACACGTGAATCTCATGCGCAGCCGCTTCCCTAACCTGTTGCCGTTCTTGCTCAGCGGGGCGCTTTGCTCGCTGGCCGGCAGCCTCGTCGGCTGCGATGATATCATCGAGCCTGATATTTCCAGCCAGCGCGTGGTGCTGCTCACCCCGCCCGATAGCAGCCGGGCGACGGCCGTGGTCCAGACCTTCCGGTGGGAAGCCGTCGACAAGGCCCGCACCTACCGCATTCAATTGGCATCGCCCTCGTTCGCGGCTCCCTCCACAGCGTTTCGCGACTCAACCGTGCGGCAGGCCTATTTCACGACGACCCTCCGGCCCGGTACGTACCAATGGCGGGTACAGGGGTTGAATGGCAGTTACGAAACCGCTTTCAGCCCCACCCGGACGCTGTTTCTGGATACCACGACCAGCCTCTCGGGCCAAACCCTGCAACTGGGCCAGCCGGCGGCCAACGCGGTGACGAACACCAGCCTCGTGCGCTTCAGTTGGTCGGCCCTGCCCATGGCGCAGCACTACGAACTGCACTTGTTTCCCAATCCCCGCGTCAGCGGCCCAGCGGCTCTGGACACCCTGGTTGGTAATACCACGGCCGTCAGCGTACGTCTGCCGCGCACCAGCCGGACATACGAGTGGAAAATGAAGGCCGTGAATGCCAGAAGCTTCGTGGAGTCCCCGGCTCGCACGTTTGAAATCGACGTGACCCCTCCCGCCGCGCCGACGCTGGTAAGCCCGGTGGCTTCCGCCTCCTTCCTGGCGCTGCCCATCACGCTGACCTGGACGCGCAACTCCCCCGATGCTGTACGGGATAGCGTCTTTCTCTACCAAGCCAACCAGGCCACGCTTATTCAAGGCTTTCCCCGGCTGAGTAGTGGCACCGCCCTTACCCTGGCGGCCCCCACGTTTCCCCTGGCATCGGGGACCTATTACTGGGCCATGCGCTCCGTCGACCGGGCCGGCAACGCGGGGCCCTTGTCGGCGAAGCGGGCATTTGTGCTCCAATAACACGCGCATGGTGAAGAACAAGCGGCTGCTCTACGCGCTCCTGCCGGCCGTGCTGGTTATCTGGGGGCTTATTTTTCAACGCATCTGGTCCGCGGCGCAAGACGGGGATGAGCCAGCGACGGAAGCAGTAGCGGCAGCGGTCGCCCGGGTCGAACCGGCCGTTGCGGCGCACCCGCCACCGCTGTTACTTACTTATGCTGACCCGTTCCGGGCAAGCAGTCCGGCCGCCGAACCCCGCGCCGTGGAGGCAGTCGTGCGGAGCACTGGTCCCGCCAGCGACGGGCGACCTTTGGCCCCGGCTTCCCTTAATCTGTCAACGGCCCCGCCGACGGTGGCCGTTGTGCCCGTGACCTGGCCTTTGGTCAAGTACTTAGGATTTATCAATAATCCCCGCCTTGACAGTCGCATTGCATTGCTGGCAATCGATGAAAAAGAGACCCCCCTAAAGCTTGGGGAGAATCATCAGGGACTTTGGGTAACTAAAATCTGGCGGGATTCAGTACAACTGGTGTTTAAAGGATATAGAAAAACGGTTATTCGCAACGCCATTAATTAGGTGCGTAGCCCTGGATAACAAGTCGTTTCCGGACTCTAATTTCGCCCTGCCCAATCGTCGAAGACCAACGTCGTTTTTGCCCAAGCTCCGACTCAATATACTACAAAACCGCAGGAGGCAAGCCAACCGATTGTGTATTGTATCAACCGTTCGGTCTAATTCCTTAGGGTGCTATTTTTTCGTTTTCTGAGAGCCCCCTTTTCAACAGCTTCGCCGCTCGCACCGGCTCAAATGCTAGCCATCCGCCTCCCCATCATTACCTCTGTTTTCACTTTAATTTCAACGCATTGAAAAACACTACCCGTTTGTTGCGCGGCTACTCCTTGGTGGGGTGGCATCTACTGTGGTCCTTCGCGCTTCTGGGCTTGACTCTGCCGGGCGTTGCCCAGCCAACTCACCGACCCGTCGACCCGGTCGAGCCGCCCCCCAATCGCATCTGCTCGCCGGTTTATGCCCAAAATAGCGGGGCTACCTATGTCGCCGCGAATCACCTCACCGGTACCTTCGGCCCCGCAGACATTGGTGCCTCCGGGGTCACCACCACGATTGATGCGGGCCTGTTCTACGGGGGCACCGTGGTATTCAGCGGCACCTATGCCGTGCATGGCGACGTGCGCTTCGTCAACGGCACGTTCGAGCTGCGGCCGGGTACCGTCTTTTACGTAGAAGGGCTGAGTGGCAAATCCGTGCCGAACCCCCCGTATCCGCCCATTGAGGCCAGTACGTTCCTGGATGTCGAAAATGCCAACTTGGAGTTGACCGGTGCCAAGCTGCTCGCCACCTGCCCGCGGGCGTGGGGCGGGGTTCGCTTAGGGGAATACGGCCGAATCCGGACCCAAGCCAACCCCGATTTCATCGGCCCGGGCGGTCGTTGCCTCATCCGGGATGCGGAAGTGGGCGTGGACGTGCGGGACCCGGCGTATGGCACTTACAGCACGGCGGAATACTACCTGAACGCCACCGACTTCGTCAACAACGGCATTGGGCTTTCCGATCACCACACCTACACTGCCCGGGCGGGTATGGGGGTCCATTACTGCACCTTCCGCACCGATGCGGCGACCCTCAAAGCCCCAATCACCACCGCGAACACCCCCCTGATTGGCGTGCAGCTCTGGATATGGGACCAGCCCCTGGGCACTAATAACTACGCGGCGGCCAGCATCGACCACTGCGATTTTCGCTACCTCTCCACCGGCGTGTACGGTACCGCCCAACAGTTGCGCATTACCGACAACACCTTTGACTACTTAGACCGCGCCGTTGATTTAAGCTTGGGCGGGGGCAGCCAGGGGTATTTCTCCTTTACCCCCATGTACGTGGAGCGCAACAACATGCTGCTGCGCGGCACGAGCCCAACCGGGACTCTGTCTGCATACGGCATCGTCGGGGGCGTGTACGCCCGCGACAACTACATCCACGGCGACGATGCCAACCCCGCGGGCAATGCGGTACAGCAAGTCGGTATCTACATGGCCGGCCCCGATAACAGCACCCAAACGCGCAATACGTTCGAGCGCCTTGACCAGGGCATCGAAGTGGGCATTGACCATTGGGGCCTGAATGAATTGGACATTTCCGGCAACCTGTTTAAGGACGTGGGGCAAGGCATCAGTCCGTTTACATACTACACCACCGAAATGGAATGGAGCCGGCTGCACATCCGGTGCAACTCGTTTGAAAACCCCGGCGGTCTGGCCGGGGCCGTGGCCCTGAACATTGAGGGGCCTTCGTTTACCAGGCAGTTGGGTTCGAGTGCCAGCGGCAACGGCAACCGGTTTGTGACCCCGGGGCTGCCGGGCATTCAGCCAATTGATAATAATGCGGGCGCTTTGTCTTTTGTCTATTACAGCTTCTTTTCCACGCAGGAAGACCTATTGCAAGCCCCACAATACGGCACTACTTATTCAGTGGCTTTTACGGGCGGTAGTCCCGTGACGGCCTGTTCAGGGGCGGGCTACGCGAACGGCATTACCAGCCGAAGCATAACCCCACCCCTTTCTTTAAGCACAGCCGCGTTGCAGAATGTCTACGACAGTTTGCGCCTGACCACTCCCGCCGGCAACCGCTGGTCGGCCTTGCTGCACACGGTCCTTGCCGCAGTTGCCCAGCAGGAAGATTTTACCACCCTGGAAACCTACCTGGCGGGCCTTCCAGCTTCCGCAAATCAGACCCACGCCATCCTGGGCAGTTGGCTGTTAGCTGAGTACCGGACCAGGCACCGCGACTCGGATGCCCAGCAAGTCCGCACGGCCTTGCTGGAACGCCACGCAACCAACGCGGATGTTAAAAGTTACATCCAACTCTCGGATGCCCTAATCCACCTCCAGAAAGGGAGCCTGCGCTCGGGCCGCCCGGCCTCGGCCGATGTGGCCGCGTTGCGCACCGTTGCGGGGTCGGGCACGGCAGCCGCGCGTGCGGCCTGCCCGCTCGCTCGCCGCTACGAGCCCGCCTGCCCGTGTCGGTTCCCCACCAAAGGTGCCGCGCACAATCCGGTACCGCCGAGTAGGGCAGGGGTACCCACCCCAATGGCGGCATTAGGAGCCGCCTACCCCAATCCGGCCGATGCATCCGTGCGCGTGCCGTACACCTTGCCCGGGGGCCACGGCCTTCTGTACCTGGAATTACGCAACGCGCTGGGCCAGCTCGTGCAGCGGGTCGCCCTGTTGGACCGCGCCGGCGAAGTGCCATTCGCCGTGGGTAATTTGCCAGCGGGCTTGTACCACTGCGCGCTGGTGGGCGACGGCCACCCGAGGGCCACGCGGCAGCTGGCCATCATCCACTAACCGACGCAACCATGAAAGCGAAATTACAAGGGGGGGTCACGGGGCTGCTGTTGGCGGCCGGTATCACCGGCCACGCGCAGCAGCTGGTCTGCGAACAATTGCTCAGCACTCCGGGGTTAGAAGTGCGGTGGCCCACCGCCTGTGTCGCCCCAAATGGCGAATTCATCGTCACGGGGGCCGCCCGTCCCGTAGGTACGGCCACCCCGGGGCTGGCAACGCACACGTTCGTGGCCCGGCTGCGGGCTACCGGCTGCGATACGCTCTGGCAGCGCCGGCTGCCGCACGTGGCCACGTACTACGCGTCCTCGGCGGTGCGGGCCGATGGGCGCGGCATCTGGCTGCTGACGCCCGACACCGTCGTGGCCAATAGCCTGGCCCCTCCGTTTACCGGTATGCGCTTGTGGCGGCTCACCGCTGCGGGGGCCGTGCGCCGGGTGGTGCGCCCGTTGCCGGTGTCGGCCCGCGAGCAAGTTCATTCCCTGCTGCTGGCGGCGGATGGAGGTGTCTACGCCCAGGTATCGAATTTACGGCCGCAAATTGGCGCGCCCCGGAACCCCGGCTTGTTGCGGTTCGACAGCACGGGGACGGTGCGCTGGCGGCGCGACTACGGCTACGCCATCAACTCGTTTGGGGGCAGCCTATGCCCGACCCCCACCGGGGGGCTACTGCTGACGGGCACGGTAGGGGTCGGGGCGAACTACGGGACGCACGCCAAACTATTGGAGGCGGAACCGAGCCGGGGCGATTCCGTGCGCGGCGCCACCCTGGCGTGGGGTCCCGATGTGACCGAGGAGTGGATGGCCAGCAGCAACGCCCGGCCCCTGGAAACCATTGCCCTAACGGGGGGTGGCTACCTGATTCCCTCGGTGGTGCATGCGCCCACGGCGCAAAGTCCGGAAATGGGTCAGCTCACGCGGGTCGATGGCAACTACGGCGTGGTGTGGCGCTACCGGCTGCCGACGGCTGCCACCAGCGCCGACAGCCGGGAATTCATGCAGGTGCGGGAACTCGCCGATGGGACCCTGGTCGCCTTGGTGCAGCCGCTGGCCCCGGGCCGCACGTTCTGGCTTTACCGGTTCACCGCCGCGACGGGGGCGTTGCTCGCCATTTACCCGTTCACGTCATCCTTCAGCACCTTGGAAGTAACGCCCGCGCATCTGCTGCCAGTGGCGGGCGACTCCACGCTGCTGGTGGTCGGCGGGACGCGCGTAAACAACACCAATCAACTCACGGGCATCTACGTGGCGCGGGTGCGGGTGCCGGGGCTGCCACGGGTGGTTACGCCGGCCGTGCCGCTGGCGGCCCGGTCCGCGGCGGCAATCCGGGCATTCGACCTGTACCCCAACCCCGCCCGCGAGGCCGTGACCGTGCATCTGGCCGCCCGGCCCGGTCCCGGCCGACTGGAACTGCGCGACGCGCTGGGTCGGCTGGTCCGGACCCAGGCCGTGGGGCCGGGGGCACAACCGGTGCAGTGGTCCCTGGCCGGCCTGGCGGCCGGTCTTTACGCGGTAGTCCTCCGCGAGGCAAGCGGAACCCGGGTGCAGCGTCTCGCCGTCAATTAATGCTAGGCAGCCCGTCGTAGTTCGCCACATCTGCAAGCGCGGTTAACCGCCCCCGACCTGGCTCCAACGATGTGCGAGTCCCTGCCCTTATTCAGATAATAGGCCATGGTAACGAGAGCATCAAAAAGTGTGGGACAGTCGTGTTAAGCAGCCATCGGTAGGGGTTCCGCCTGTAATGGTCAAGAGTTTGGTGACTGCGGCTGCCCCACAGCCCCACACTATTTGATGCTCTCATAACTGATGTTACGCAGTCGTTTGGGTACTTGCCCCGTTTATTACCGCTATGATGACTTGCACGCTGGACCTTTACACGGATTATTTGGTGAGTTCGAC
>JAYULN010000310.1:0-1878 GCA_043763525.1 Hymenobacter sp. | reverse complement strand
TGCTCGTTGCGCTGGGCCGCGTGGATAAGCGGGTGAACTTCCACCTCGACATTATGGGCGAAGGGCCGGTGGGGCCGCTCGTGCCGGGCTGGATTGCCGCAGCGGGATTGCAGGACCGCGTGACGTGGCACGGGCAGGTTCCTTTCACGGCCGTGCGGGAGGCGTACCTCAGCCACGACCTGTTTATGCTGTGCAGCCTGCGCGACACGTTCGCGTCGCAGTACATCGAGTCGATGGCCCTGGGCCTGCCCATTCTGACGCTCGACCACCACGGGGCCACCGATTTTATCCCCAGCGACGCCGGCATCAAAGTGCCGGTGCAGTCGGCCGACGCCACGGCCGACGCGCTGGCCCAGGCCGTGGAGCACCTCTACGACCACCCCGCCGAGCTGGAGCAGCGGGGCCGGGCCAGCTTCGCCTTCGCCACCCAGTTTAGCTGGCCCAAGCTGGTAGCCGGCCTGCACCAGCGGGCCGCGGCTGCGGTGCCGGCCCTGGCGGGCCTGGCCCCGGCAGCCAGCCCGGCAACCCGGGCATCGGCCCTGGTGCCGGCCGCTCCTTAACTCAAATTACGTCGGCGCTTCTTTTCATCACTCTCCTACTCCTGCTTTCTGCATTGCCATGCTCTACGTCGTCATTCCCGTTTTCAACCGCAGCCAATACACCCGCGCCTGCCTGATTTCGCTCCGGCAACAAACCCGGACGGACTTCCGCGTCGTCGTCGTCGACGACGGCTCTACCGACGGCACCGACCTGATGCTGGAAGAAGAATTTCCGGAGGTAATAGTGGTGACCGGCGACGGCAACCTGTTCTGGACGGCCGGGGTGAACGCCGGGATTCGCCGCGCCCTGGCCCTGGGAGCCACCCGCATCATGACGATGAACAACGACGTGCTGGTGCTGCCCGACTTCATCGCCCAAATGCTCGCCTGGGCCGAGCGCCACCCCACGGCCGTGCTGGGTGCGCTGGAGCTGGACGTGGCCACGGGCCAGCCCATCTACGGCGGCGAGCGGCTGGACTGGCGCACCAACACCCGCCACGACCTGCTGGCCGAGCTGCCCGCCGCCGAGCGCCGCGGCCTGCACGCGGTCACGTACCTGCCCGGCCGGGGCCTGCTCATCCCGCTGGAGGTGATTGAGGCCATCGGGCTGTTCGACGAAAAGCGCCTGCCGCACTACCTCGCCGATTTCGACTACACCAGCGTGGCCCGCCGCCACGGCTTCCCGGTGTTCTGCAACTACGACGCCCGCCTGAGCACCTACCCGGACGAAAGCGGCCAGGAGCAAACCCGCCGCCAGCGCAGCCTGAGCGGCTACTACCAGCACCTGTTCGGCATCCGCGGCGGCGGCAACCTGCGCAATTTCACCCACTTCACCTTCAAAAACTGCCCGCCCGCCTACTTGCCTTATTACCTGCTCAACGGCTACGCCCGCCGGCTGGTGGGGTATTTCATGCACTGAGTGTGGATGAACCCAGGCAATGAGAACGTCATGCTCATCTGGTGTCCGCGAAGTCGAAGCATCTCTATTGAAGCAGTAATTAACTGCTGTTACGCAGGAGGTTGTAGCGCGAACTGTGTCGTTCGCGTCCCCGCGCCAGTAAAGCCGCCCGAACGGCCCGGGGACGCGAACTACACCGTTCGCGCTACACCCCCAGCGGCGCTTGAACCAAAGCACGGCGTAACAGCAGTTATGAGTTAAAAGCTATGAATTATGGGTGGTGGTTCAGCACAGTTACCAGCTACCGTTGCCAACTCATCACTCATAATTCCTAACTCATAATTATTTCACAAATGCTGCTTTAATGCGCACCAGCAAATCCTGAGCGAAGGGCAGCACGTAGCCGGTGACTTGCAGCGCCACGGGAGTGGCCTGTTGCAC
>JAYULN010000309.1:0-1879 GCA_043763525.1 Hymenobacter sp. | reverse complement strand
CCGCACTCGCCCGTCAACCTCACCCCCTAGCCCCCTCTCCAAAAAAGAGGGGGCTAGGGGGTGAGGTTGACGGCTGGGCGGCAGCCACGGCGTAACATTAGTTAATTATTTCCCAAACCCGGCCTTTTTCGCCGGGTTTGATGTTTCAGTACCTCCCCTACCCTTTCCTTATGGCCCACGCTTCGCAATCGACCAACCGCCTCGCCCACGAAACCAGCCCGTACCTGCAACAGCACGCCCACAACCCCGTGGATTGGTACCCGTGGGGGCCGGAAGCGCTAAATCGCGCCCAAGCCGAACAAAAGCCGATTTTGGTGAGCATTGGGTACGCGGCCTGCCACTGGTGCCACGTAATGGAGCGCGAATCGTTCGAGAATGCCGCCGTGGCAGCGGTGATGAATGCGCATTTCGTGTGCATCAAAGTGGATAGGGAGGAGCGGCCCGATGTGGACCAGATTTACATGGATGCCGTGCATGCCATGGGATTGCAGGGCGGCTGGCCGCTGAATGTGTTTCTGACTTCGGAGGCCAAGCCGTTTTACGGCGGCACGTATTTCCCGCAGGGCAAATGGACGCAGCTGCTCGAAAACATCGGCCAGGCCTACGCGGGCGAGCACCGCAGCGAACTGGAGCAATCGGCCGAGCGGTTTATGGAGATAATTGGCACCAGCGAGCTACAGAAATACGGTGCCCAAAACCACAACGCGGCCCAGGAAGCCGACGATACGGCGCTGCAAGCAATTGGCGTAGCGCCGGAAACCGGCCTGGCAGGCGTTTCCGATGAGGAATTTAAGCTGCTGGTGTACAACCTGGGCGTGAAATTCGACCGGGAGCACGGCGGCATGAACCGCGCCCCGAAGTTTCCGATGCCCAGCATCTGGCGGTTTTTGCTACGGGCCCACGCCATCAGCGGGAGCCGGGCGGTGCTGGAGCAGACGGTACTGACGCTACGCGAAATGGCCTGGGGCGGCATTTACGACCAGGCGCACGGCGGTTTCGCCCGCTATTCGGTGGATGGCGAGTGGCTGGCACCGCACTTCGAGAAGATGCTGTACGACAATGGCCAGCTGGTGAGCCTCTACAGCGAAGCCTTTCAGGTGACGGGCGAAAAGCTTTTTCGGGAAACGGTGTACGATACCATCGAATTTATCCGGCTGGAGCTGACCAACGATGAGGGCGGTTTTTATTCGTCGCTCGATGCGGACAGTGAGGGCGAGGAAGGGAAGTTTTACGTTTTCACGAAGGAGGAGCTTCGTGCCATTCTGGGCGACGAGGAGCCGCTGTTTTCCGACTACTACAACTGCACGGCGGTGGGCAACTGGGAGCACGGACGCAATATTCTGCATCGCCGCGAAACCGACGAGACCTTTGCCGCCGCCCACCAGCTGGCCCCCGGCGTACTGGCCGAGTTGGTAACCGGTTGGAAGCAGAAGATTATGGCCGTGCGGGCAACGCGTATCCGGCCGGGCCTCGACGACAAAATTCTCACCGGCTGGAATGCCCTGATGCTACAAGGCCTCACGGATGCCTACCGCGCCTTCGCCGAACCCGAATTTCTGGCCATAGCCGAGCGCAACGCCCGCTTCATCGAGGCCCACCTGCGCGACGGCCAGCGCCTGTACCGCACCTGCAAGGATGGTCGCGCCAGCATCAGCGGCTTTCTGGAGGACTACGCGCTGGTCATTCAGGCCTATATCAGCCTCTACGAAGTGAGCTTCGTGGAAAGCTGGCTGCGCGAAGCCGGAGCACTGACCGAGTACGTGCTCCGCAACTTCTTCGACCCCACCGAAACCCAGTTTTTTTACACCGACAGCAGCGCCGAGCCGCTCATCGCCCGCAAGAAGGAGCTGTTCGACAACGTCATTCCGGCCTCCAACTC
>JAYULN010000308.1:0-1885 GCA_043763525.1 Hymenobacter sp. | reverse complement strand
TAATTCTGAGAATAAGCGGTGAGCTTTGTAGCTTGCCGCCCCATTGGGGCCCGTGAAGCGCCTCTTTTCTACCCACCTTAGTTCTGCTTATGTTTACTGGCCTGAAAGCCTGCGTTGCTCTTTTTGGAATTGCCGGGCTGTTGGGCACGGCCCGCGCCCAAACGCCGGTTCCGGCCCCACTGCCCACGCACGTCATCCGCAGCATTAACCCGGCCGATACCGATTTCCGGGATTTAGATTTTCTGGCCCAGGAAATTGGCCCGGCGCGGGTAGTGATGTTGGGAGAGCCCACGCACGGCGAGGGCAATGTGTTCGAGGCGAAAATCCGGCTCATTAAGTTTTTGCAGCAAAAAATGGGGTTCACCACGCTGGCGTTTGAGAGCGGGTTTTACGACCTGCACAAGGCCCAGCAGGAACTGGAAGCGGGTAAATCGGCGCAGGAGGCGCTGGCCAACAGCGTGTTTCCCATCTGGACGGGGATGCAGGAATTTCAGGCCGTGCTGCCGTTGGTGGGCAAGGGCGGGCTGCGCGTGGCCGGCTTCGACCCGCAGCTTACGGGCGAGTACAGCGGCGACCTGGTGGACGAGCTGCAAGCGTTTCTGGCCGCCGAAAAGGGCGCGGCCCTGGTGAACTACGACTACCTCGAGGAGGTAATCAGCTTCATGGACGAGCATTTCACGTTCCTGCCCACTACCAAGCTGGCGGCTTTTGATAAGGAAATGGCCAAGGCCCGCCGCCTGGTTGACAGAGTCGGCACCAGCCCTGACCGCAAGCGCCACGCCGAAGCCGCATTCTGGCAGCAGAACCTGCGGAGCCTGGTGGCCCAGGCCCATGATTATGACCAGAACGACCCCGGCGCGAAGGACGAAAAAACCTTCAAAGCCATCGACAGTAACCCCCGCGATGCCCAGATGGCCGACAACCTGCTGTGGTACCTGAAGCAGCACCCGCAGGAAAAAGTAGTGTGCTGGGGGGCGCTGCCGCACTTTGCCAACAAAGCGGAGGTGCTGGATAGCTCCGAAATTCAACAGTACCGGCCAATGGGCCGCAGCGTGAAGGCCGCCCTCGGGGCCGACCAGGTGTATATTCTGGGCACCCTGAGTGGCGGAGGCACGCATCAATTCTCGACGCTGCCCCTCAAAGTGGTGCCTGTACCGGCCGCTGGCTCGCTCGAAGCCCAGCTGCTGGCGCAGCCCGCCGAGTATGCCTTCGTGAGCCTGAAACACGATGCGGTCGGCCGGATTCTGACAACTTACGCCTTCGACTACACCCCCCTCACTGGGCAGTGGAGCGAGGTGGTGGACGGGTTTCTGTTCCTGAAATCGGTGACCCCGCCGCATGCTGGCGCGGCCGTGGCCGGGGGGCTGCCCGCCAGCGAGCCGGCCGCCGTTGCGGAGGCCGGTATGGCCAGCACGTTCAACCCCGCGTCGCGCCGGGTAAGCAGCGCCGGCCAAGCGGCCGGCCGTGCAGTGAGTGGTGTGGTTCTCGACCAAAAAACCAAAGCCCCGGTGCCCTACGCCTCAGTGGCGGTGCCGGGCTCGGGCGTGGGCACGGTGGCCGACGCGCAGGGCCATTTCTCATTGGTGATGCCGGGCGCGGACCGGCTGCAAATCAGCAGCGTGGGCTATGCCATGGTCACGTTGAGTGCGGCCCCCGCCTCGCCGCTCACGGTGCGGCTGGTGCCGGCGGCCTACGAGTTGCAAGGCGTGCAGGTGCGGGGCGAAAGCCTCGACCCGCGCAAAATCATGAAGAAAGTGCTGGCCGCGCTGCCCAATAATTACGAGCAGCAGGACTACGTTGCCGAGGTTTACACACGGCGCCAACTTATCAATTTCGACACGCTGCGCTACGAGAGTGAATACGTTAGCCAGGTGTTTGAGCCCGC
>JAYULN010000307.1:0-4684 GCA_043763525.1 Hymenobacter sp. | reverse complement strand
TATCGACGGAATCCTGGGCTTCGAGCAGGCGCAGGCCGGCGTGGAAACGCAGGCCCGGCACGGGCCGGTAGCGGCCGTCGAAGGTGCGCAGGGCCCCGGGCTGAAACTTGCCATCGCCAAAAAAGCCGCTTGCCTGTTTGCTCAGGGAGGCGCGCAGGGCCGGGCTGGCCGCGGCGGAGTTGGCCTGGCGGTAGATGGTGCGTGCCTCGGCTTGGTCGCGGGCCGTTTGGGCCGTGGCCGGCAGCCCACCAGCCAACAGAAAAATAGCGAAAAAGTGGTACGCGTGTTTCACGGATTAATGGACTAATGCCGGTGATATTTGGGGGCAACAAAACTACGATAACATTAGCAGTTGCCGTGTCTTGTGCGCTCATTTTCAATCACCGTGCCACAAGTTTGGCATGCGCGTATGCGCTGCCGGTGGTGATGGGCCGATGCGGGGTTGCACTAGCTCCGCAGGGCCCCCAACGGAGGAGTAATGAAGTAGTTTGGGGGTGGAAAGGGGGGGATTTAACCGTCGCCCAGCCCAAAATATAGGAGCCTGTATTCCGGGTTGAGCAGAATTCGGTGAGGGCCAGGGCGCACCCAGGCGGAATCTGTGTGCTATCAACGGTAAATTAATAATAAATATTGCTATGTTTACTAATTATCCAACGACATTTTCCATTTCGAGACGATGCATCCGGTCATTCAAAATCTCTACCAGGACTACCTGACTGCGGTGCTGACCGCCCACCTGCCCGAACGGGGAGTGGCCTGGCTGCGCGGCAAGCTGGCCGCGCTCACTGCGGAAAAGGAGCTTTACCTGGCGTTCAGCCTGGCTCCCCGGTTCACGGGCAAAGCCCCGCTGGCGCTCACCGAAAGCCAATTGCAGCAGGCTCGGCAGCTGCGTCCGGGCTTCAACCCGGTGGGTTGGACCGCCGACCAGGCGGCCCGCACCTTGCTGCTGCTGCACGCCCCCCACCACAGCCCGGCCGAGTACAGGCCATGCTGAGCCAACTGTTCAGTACCGCAAATTTGGAGGAGCTGGGCACGCTTTACGCCGCTTTGCCGCTCTTGCCCTACCCCGAAACCTACGTGCTGCGGGCTGCTGAAGGCGTGCGTACCACCATGACCAGCGTGTTCGATGCCATTGCGCTGAACAATCCGTACCCGCACGACTACCTGCCCCAGGAAGCCTGGAACCAGATGATTCTCAAGGCGGTTTTCAACGCCCGGCCCCTGCATCGGATTTATGGCCTCGACGACCGGCGCAACGAGGCGCTGGCACGCATGCTGCTCGACTATGCCCACGAGCGTTGGGCGGCCGGCCGCACCCTCACCCCCGAGGTGTGGCGCCTGGTGGGGCCGTACCTCACGGCCGACACGCTGCCGGACGTGCAGCGCCTCTTGCGCAGCGACAATGCCCTGCAAGTGCAGGCCGGCACCCTGGCCCTGGCCGAAAGCAGCCTGCCCGAAGCCCGCGACCTGCTGAGCCACCTCGCGCCCCGAGGGCCAGCGGCGGCGGCGAAAGAGGAGGATGTGCCGAACTGGCAACACATTGGTGAGCAAGTTTATATAACTTGAATTTTCTGCCTCGGCCACTGCTTGCGTACCGGCTGCTACTCCGCTCAGTCTTTCCCAACCCCGATTCTACCCGCCAACTTTATGCGCTACATCGACCCCCACGTTCACATGACCTCCCGCACTAACGACTACGAGGCCATGCGCGGGGTCGGCGTGGTGGCGTTCATGGGGCCGGTCACGCCGTCGAACCGGGGTATTGATGTCACTGATAAACCGCGGTCAGCAAGTTCATTCATCAGCTTGCACGCCCCGCGAAAAAGCTAGTGGGCAACCAGCTGGTTGTAGAATTCCACCATGCGCAGCACTTGGCTCAGGTCGGTGTAGCTCAGCTGCGCTTTTTGGGCGTTGGCATCTACCTCGGCGGCGCGTGGGCCAAACAGGCGTGCCACGTTGCGCTGCGTGAGGGGCAATGCGCGCAGGGGCTCTTTGGGAGTGGTGCCTGCGCCGGCTATCACCACCTGGCCAATTTCGGTGCGGGCGGGGCGGGTTTGGGTATGCAGCACGGGGTCGAGCTCGGCATCCTCATGGATGTAGATGTGTTGCAGGCCCAACACCACGGGGCTGTCATCGTTCAGCGTCAGCACTTCCACGAAGTCCTTTTTGGTATTGCCGTTGCGCACCAGGTAGCTGCGGAAGTGCCGCGCATCGCGGCCCCGGCCGATGTAAAAGCCATCGAGGCTGCCGGGTGGCCATACGTGGCTGCCAGTCGAGTCCTGGGCTTCGAGCAGGTGCAGGGCCACGTTGTATTTCAGGGCCGGCACGCGCACGCGGCGCTTGCCGGCAAGCACGAGGGTGCCGGGCTGGTCGAGGGCCACTAAGTAGGCTTCGGGGGCGTTAATCAGCTCTTTGTGCATGCGCTCCAGGGCATCGGGCGCGTTGGCCTGCTGGTAGAGGTCCATGGCAAATTCGGTGAGGTCGCGTGCGGTTTGGGCGCGGGCTGGCAGGCAAGGCAGCGCCAGCAGCATACCGAATAGCAAACGGGTAGAGGGTTTCATGGACAGGGGAAGGCAGGGTTTTTAGAGTAAGAGTTGTGCGGAAAGATAGGGCCAATCATGCGGAGCGAAGTCCGGGAGGGCCTGCCGTATAGGGGCCAAAATGAACGGTCATGCTTCGACAAGCTCAGCATGACCGTTCATTTATCAACCTACCACTTCACCAACCCACTAACCCACCGCTTTACCGGTTGCGGCCGTACTGCTCGTGGCTGCTCACCCAGTCGGAGCTTGAGATGGCCGCACCCAGGCTGAGCTCGCCGGCCAGCACCACGCCGGCTACTATTTCGGCAAACTTGCGCACCGTGCCCCGGCCCACGCAGCCCAGCATTTGCAGGCATTCGTTTTGGGTGGCCAGGCCGGTGCCGCCGCCGTGGGTGGCCACGATGAGCGAGGGAATGGTGATGCTGATGTATAAATCTCCCTCGGCCGTAATCTCCGAATACAGGATGCCGGCCGACGATTCGCTCACGTTGGCCACGTCCTGGCCCGTGGCGATGAACATGGCCGTGATGCCGTTGGCCGAGTGCGCGCCGTTGTTGTTGGCCCCCGACAGGAAGGCCCCCACGTTGCTCACCTGCCCGTGGTAGGCCAGCTGCTCGGGCGTGACGCGCATGCGCTGCATCAGCACGTCGCGCTTGATGACGGCCTCGGCTACCACGCGCTTGCCCCGGGTGCGCATGATGTTGATTTGGGAGGCCTTTTTATCGGTGGCAAAGTTCGATTCGAGGTAGAAATGCTCGATTTTAGCGCCCTTGTAGTGCTCCAGAAGCCAGGAGCAGGCGGCGAAGGTGGCGCGGCCCACCATGTTTTGCCCGGCCGCGTCGCCGGTGCTGAAATTGAAGCGCAGGTAGGCAAATTTGTTGCTCAAATACGTGTCGATGTATTGCAGCTTGGCCACGCTCGACGTGCTTTCGGCCTGGGGCCGAATCTGGTCGATGTTGTCCTCCACCCACTTGCCGAAATCGCGGGCTCCCCGCGCATCATCGAACACAAACACCGGAGCCCGCTGCATGGCATCGCCGATGACGGTGCATTTCACGCCGCCGCACAGGTTCAGCAGCTGAATGCCCCGGTTGTAGCTCGCCACCAGGGTGCCCTCGGTGGTGGCCATCGGAATGAGAAAATCGCCCTGCGCGTGCTCGCCGTTCACGGTCAGCGGCCCGGCCAGGCCCACCGGAATCTGGGCCACGCCCATGAAATGCTCGCAGTTGCCTTGCAGCTGGTGGGCATCGAAGGAGTAGTGCTTGAGGTGCTTGAACTCCTTGTCGGCAAACTGCTCGGCAAAGCGCTGCCGGGCCGCGATGGCGGCATCGGAATAGTCGTCTTCGTTGGAGCGCGGAATGCGGGGCTTCTGGCTGGCCACGCTCACGATGGCATCTTCCACTTCCACGTGCAGGTCGCCGAAGGCATCGGTCGAAAACCAGACCTGCACCCCGTGCATGCCCTCGGCCAGCGGGGGCGTGTCGAGCCGGAAGGTGATGGCGCGGCCCACGGGCAGTTCCAGGGCGTGGTCGCCGGGGCCGAGGTCGGTGGCGGGCCGCAGCTCGCCGTTGCCCAAATCAACCTGCACCCGCTCGGCCGGAATCACCACGTCGCCAATTTGCACCTGCTTGAAGCCCGTGACGCTCACGGTATCGAGCCGGTTTTTGATGCTGAAGGCCACGCCCGCGTTCTGGGGCAGGTTGTGCAGGCTACCACGGGTGTAGAGCAGCTTGAGGAGCATGGGACTGGGAGTGAAGACCATTTTGAATTATGCTGAGGTTAGGTGAGAAGTAAGGCGATGAGGTAAGCGGCGGCGAAGGTGCGGAAATTTGGGGAAATGCCCAATTCGCCAGCCGTGGTACCTGAAAAAATTCGGTAGCCGTGGGCAAGCTAAGCTATTCTCGTTTAAAAACAACTAGCGCCCCAGGCGCACTGCCACGGGCTGGCTGGGCGCGGTGCGCCATCCTTGTCACGCGGTCGGGCCGGGGCCGATTAAGGTTAGGACTTACGCAAAACCGTATTCCTCAAGCCCCAGCGGGGCGGCATATTGGTAGTAACCAACTGAAAAACAGGAGTAAAGCCCCAGAGGGGTCGTACCCGGTAGGGCGGCACTCGCCAGAACGGCGGCCGAGTGCCGCCCT
>JAYULN010000306.1:0-1892 GCA_043763525.1 Hymenobacter sp. | reverse complement strand
TGGTTAGCGAACGTGGCCACGTACACCCCGCTCACCGTGTACCTGATATCCGCCAGCGGAACCGGTGTCACCGCCACCAGCATGCCGGCGCGGAGCTGCGGCTCCATCGAGTCGCCGTCAATCTCAAACACCAGCGTGCCCGGCCGGCGCAGCTCGGGGCTGGGGTGGTAAATCCGCATGGTCTGGTACTGGCCGTAGTCGCCCTCGGTCGCAATCAGCTCCACGAAGCCGGCCCGCACGGGCACCGTGATAAACGGGCAGTCGATGTACTCGGCATCGGCAAACTTACCGAACACGATAACCTCGCCGCCACCGGTGCTGGTATCGTCCATCGGCCCGCCGCCGAACCACAGCCAGTTGCGGCTAACCTCTAACTCGGAAACAATAGTTTCCAGCACATCCGTGCTGGGCTGATGCCGCCCGCCTTCGAGCTGCGCTACGGTGGGCCGCGAAATATTCAGCAAGTCAGCCATTTGCTGCTGCGTCAGCCCGCGGGCCTGCCGGACAACCTTCAGCCTTTCCGCCATGCTCAGCTCCGGTAACGGACTAACTGAGCTTATTTTTTTGCGTTCTACTGCAGTCATTTTGTAACATTTAGTAACTATTACCTACATTTGAGCGACAAATCTCATTCAAAGGTAACATAACAAAACCAAAATGCAACCATTTGAAACCACAGCTACGCCGGCTGACCTGCGATTGTTGCTGCCGCACGGCGCAATTTCCAGCATCGCCCGCTCCCTCAAAATGTCCCACGCAGCCGTTTCCAAGGCTTTGCAGAAGGCCAGACCCGCTCATCCCGCCGTGGCCGAGGCCATCCGCCTCATCAAAGAGGCCGGCAGTCAGGCCGTGCTCCACGACCTCAACCTTCTCAATCATTAAGTCCCCTCCCCCCAATTACCCATTCGATTATGATACTCCTCATAAAAGCCAACCAGGCATACCCCCACCGCCCCCTACCCCCGGTCCCTTACCTGCTCGAAGAGCCCCGCGCTGCGACGGCGGCCCTGGAAGCCGCCATCCGGGCCTGTCCCGAGCACAGCTTCACTGCCGACTACCCCCGCCCAACGCACGCCCAGCGCTACGATTTGGGTGAGACCATCGACAGCCCCTACCTCACCCACCGCGAAGCCGTGTGGGTAGAGCTGTGGCGCTACGAGTTCGACACCAACACTGCTGCCCAGGTGCTCACGCAACTGCAGCGCATCATTGCCCACCGCAAGGCCTCCGGTATTGCCCCGATGCCCTACAAGGGCCGCTGCTGCTTCCCCGAGCTTACCACGCCCCCGAAGCCATGACCGAGCTAACTACGACCACCGCCGACGGCCTGCACGTCACTGTACGGATGCCCGATAACCACGAGTGGGTGCGCGAGTCGCTGGAAAAGGCCTGCGCCGCCGAGGCCCGCCGCCAGCTCGAAACTACCCCCACGCCCGACCCGGCCTATTCCGTGCCCCGCACCGCCGAGCTCCTCGACCTGCACCCCGAAACCTTGCGCGACTACATGCGCCTACCCGAGCACCACCCGCGCCGCCTGCACTACGTCACGGGCGAATCCAGCCGCGACGACCGGGTAATGCTGTCGCAAATCCACGACTGGCAGCGCCGCAACCGCACCGATGCCGAGCCCGCCGCTGCCCCCGCCCCCCGCGTGAAACGCGGCCGGCCTTCCCGCTTTCAGCAGTAGCTCCAACCCTTCAGCCACCACCAGCAACCAGCAGCCACTGCATCTGGCCGCCCAAATCCCTGTTTCCTTATGTCGAAGAGATTTAAACTTTTTGAGGATGAAATTATGTTATGTAACAACCTGTTTTTTAGCGCCATGACCATCAAAAAAGCACCTGTTCACGACTTGACTCCTGAGCAATTGGAAAAATATTTTATTCCGCTTA
>JAYULN010000305.1:0-1906 GCA_043763525.1 Hymenobacter sp. | reverse complement strand
GTTCGCGTCCCCGTGCCGTTCGGGCGGCTTTACTGGCGCGGGGACGCGAACGACAAAGTTCGCGCTACAACCTACCGCGTAACAGCAGTGAATTCGTGGGCCCCGAGGAGCTGAACCGCGAGCTGGCCCGCCTGGGCCTGGGCCGCAGCCGCCTGCTGCACCGCCTCTCGGTGGGCGACCAGGAGCCCGGCAGCCGCCACACCAACCCCATAAGCTTCTATGCCGACACGGCGGCCACGCAGCTGCTGTGGCAGCAGCCCGCCAGCTATTACACCGGCCCCTGGCCCCGGCTGGGCCTGCGGGGCGAAGGCATCGGTCAGGCCTACCTGCAAGGCGGCCAGCGCGTGCCCGGCCCCTTGGATTTCAGCCGGAAAAACGCCTTTTCGCTGCCCGACTTGCAGCGCCTGCTGCGCCTCGTGCTGTTTCCCGAGGCGTTTCCGGCGGCCCAGCGGCTGCGCCTCCTGCCCGAAGATTATGCGCTGCTGCGGGAAGCACTGTCGCGGCTGCCGCGCGAAAGTGCCCACCCGCGCTACGATGCAGCGCACTACCCCGACACCTACGCCAAGTTTTTGCTGGGCGGGGGCGGCATTGCGCCGCTGCCGCCGGGCGGGCGGGTGTTCAACAAAATTGGCCAGGCCTACGGCTTTCTTATCGACAACGCTTACGTGCAGGACGAGGCCAAGGGCATCGAATTTCTGCTCAGCGCCGTGCTGTACGTGAATGCCGACGGCGTGCTGAACGACGACAAATACGAGTACGACAGCATCGGCTTTCCCTTTCTACGCGACCTGGGCCGGCGCGTGTACGAGGCCGAGTGCCGCCGCACCCACCCAAAATAACGGTTGCGGATGAGCCGCTACAGAAACCGGCTTTTCAGCGCGGGCGTGGGCAGCATGCAGCTTTCCTGCCGGCCAAACCAGCGGTAGCGGTTGCGGGCCACGAAGCGGTACAGGGCATCGCGCCAGGCGCGGGGCAGCAGCCCGCCCACGCCCGCCCACGCCCACACGCCGCCCAGCCCGCGGGCAATGCGCAGCACCGCTGAGGAGTGGGAATAAAGCTGCCCGCCACTCAGCAGCAGCACCGAATCAAGCTCGGCCCCACCGGCGGGGGGCATAAGGCCATATTTAGCCAGCAGGGCCTGCCCGGCTTCGCTTTGCAAGGCCGCGAAACGGAAGCGCCCCCCGGGGTCCTGCCGGATGATAAACTGCACGAAGCCGTTGCAGAGGTTGCACACGCCATCGAAGAAAATGATATCGGAAGGCATGGTGGTAGTGGTTAATGGTCAATGCTTGTTCTGTTTTAGGCCGGTTTCGCTGGTTAAACAGCTAGTGTTTGCTTTGGTCTGCCCATCGCTAACCACTGACCATTAACCACTAATCACTAACCATTAAAACTCTACGCCCACTGCTTCAAATACTGAAACACCTCGGGGTGGGTGAGCAGGCCGCCGTGGTGCTGTTGGCTGAACACGGTGGTGCGCGTGCTGGCCCCGGCGGGCAGGGCGGCCTCATCGCCGAAGGTGGCGTGGCCGCGGGCACTGCTCTGGCCCACCAGGCCATCGCCGAAGTACTCGCGCAGGGCCGAGGGCCGGGTGGCCCGCAGCCAGGCCCCCATCAGAATGTGGTAGCTCACGCCGGGCAGGGGCGGCACGGGCGTGCGCGGCGGCGTGAGGTCATCGGCGTGGGCATCCTGCCAGTCCTCATCCACCAGAATGGAGTAGCGCAGGTCTTTGATGCCGTTGCTGCGCTGGTTGAGCGCCTTGCTCAGGAAACGGGTCGGAAACAGGTTGATACGATGCAGCAGCCGGGCCGTGAGGTGCGAGTTCTGCTCCAGCCACGAGCCGTCGTTGGGCGTGCCAATGAGGAAAATGGACCGTAAGTGGGAAAGCCAGGGCGCATTTTTAATT
>JAYULN010000304.1:0-11708 GCA_043763525.1 Hymenobacter sp. | reverse complement strand
AGTTCTGCAAGATGGATTCCTGCAGCTGCGCGGCGGTTATTTGCCGCGCCAGCGGGGTGCCCATTCCTACGGTGGCCCGGCTTCCGAAGGTGGCGGGCAAGGAAATCACGGTTTGGGCTGAGGCTACCGCCCCCGCCAAAAACAAACCTGCTGCGAAGGACAAGGTAAGTTTTAACATAGCGCTGAGGATTAAGAAATAAAAAATGCCTGGTGCGTCAGCGACGGCTGACATACCAGGCATTAAGTTACAAAATATATTAGATATTACATATAATGTATCTGACCGATTCCGACTTACTCGCTGGCCGGCTGGGCTTGCGGCTGCACCAGCTTCACGCTGGCCGAGTTGATGCACAAACGCAGGCCGCTGGGGGCCGGGCCGTCGGGGAAGGCGTGGCCCTGGTGGGCATCGCACACGTTGCAGAGCACTTCGATGCGGGTCATGCCGTAGCTGGTGTCCTTGTGGTAGCGAATGGCGCTTTCGTCCACGGGCTGCGTGAAGGAGGGCCAGCCGGTGCCCGATTCGAACTTCGTGCGCGAGTCGTAGAGCGGGGTGCCGCAGCACGCGCAGGCGTAGAGGCCGGCTTCGTGGGCCTCGCAGTATTCGCCGGTGAAGGCCCGCTCGGTGCCGTGCTCGCGCGTGACGTGAAACTGCTCGGGCGTGAGTTGGGCCCGCCACTCGGCGGGCGTTTTCTCCACGCGGCGGGGCGAGGCAATGGGGTGGTTGGCGAGGCGGATGACGTCGTTCCAGGTTTGCATATCGGGGAGTGTGGTGATGAGGTAAGGGGGTGATGGGGTAAACGCGGCCGGGGCCGGGAGGTTTGCCGCCCGGCCAGGATAGCCGCGAAAACGCCCTTTTCCTTACGCCCAAGCGGCCAGCAGCGCCAGCCCGGCGGGCCAGGGTCCGTGGCCGCTGGCGGTGTTGATGTGGCCCGCCGCGCCGATATCCACCAGCTCGCTGCCCCAGGCGGCGGCAAACTGCCGGGCGCGGGCGGGCGTGGCCCAGTCGTCGTTGGTGCTCATCACCACCCGGCTGGGAAAAGGCAGCCGCTGCAAGGGCATCGGGGCGAAGCCGGTGGTGGGGAAGGCGGCGTAGTGCGCGGTTTCCACGTCGCTGGGGGCTACCAGCAGCGCGCCCCGAATGCGGCGGCCGTACTGCGCGGCCCAGTGCGCAATGGTGGCGCAGCCCAGGCTGTGGCCCACCAGCACCACGCGGGCGAGGTCTTCGCCTTGCAGCGCCGCTTCAAGGGTGGCCACCCAGTCGGCGCGGTTGGGGGCCTCCCACTCCTGCTGCTGAATGCGGGTGAATTCGGGGTGCTGGCGCTCGAAGTGGGTTTGCCAATGGTCGGGGCCAGAATTGCCCAGGCCGGGCACGATGAAGACGCGGGGTGTTTCTTGCATACTCAAAAGTAGCTTTCTGCGTCTTCGCCCATGATAATCCTCACCGCCGCCCAAACCCGTGAGCTCGACCAGGCCACCATCGCCGAGCAGGGCCTGACTTCGGCCGCGCTCATGGAACGCGCCGCCGGGGCGCTGGCCGAATGGCTCTTCGGCCAATTCGACCCCGCCGAAGCCGGCGAAGTGCTGTTTCTGTGCGGCCCCGGCAACAACGGCGGCGATGGCCTGGCCCTGGCCCGCATGCTGCACCAGGCCGGCTACGCCGTGCGCGTGGCCCTGCTGCCCGCCGCGAAGCAGTCGGCCGACTGGCAGCACCAGCGCCAGCGCCTGCCCGAAGCCGTACCCGTAACCACCCTCAGTGAAGCCCGGCTCCCGCCCATTCAGCCCGGCACGGTGGTGATTGATGCCCTGTTTGGCACCGGCCTTAGCCGGCCGCTGGTGGGGCTGCCCGCCGCCGTAGTCGCGCATTTGAACGCGGCCGAAGCCCGCGTGGTGGCCGTGGACATTCCCAGCGGGCTGTTTGCCGATGCCCCGCAGCCGGCCGATAGCCCGGTGGTGCGGGCGCGGCACACCGTGGGCCTCGGCCTGCCCAAGCTGGCTTTTCTGCTGCCGCAGAATGCGGGTTTCGTGAGCGAGTGGCACGTCGAGGATATTGGCCTGAGCCCGAAATTTCTCACCAATGCGGCGGCCGGGTGGCACTACACCGATGCCGCTACCATGGCTGGCAGCCTGCCGCGCCGCGCTAAATTCAGCCACAAGGGCACCTTTGGGCACGCGCTGCTGCTGGCCGGCAGCCGGGGCAAAATGGGGGCGGCGGTGCTGGCGGCGGGTGCCTGCCTGCGCGGCGGCGTGGGCCTGCTCACGGCGCACATTCCGGGTTGTGGCTACGATATTTTCCAAATCAGCCAGCCCGAAGCCATGTGTCTGACCGACTCAGCAGCCGATTTCATCAGCCAATTACCGGAGTTGAAACCTCATCAGGCCGTTGGTATTGGGCCAGGTCTGGGACAGCACGAAGCCAGTTTAGCCGTGCTGCAAGCGCTACTGGAAGCCGCTGCCGCCACTTCCGAAACCCACTCCACCCCCCCGGCCCTCGTGCTCGATGCCGATGCCCTGAACCTGCTCGGCCAGCACCGCGAGCTGCTGCCGCTGCTGCCCGAGAACACCGTGCTCACCCCCCACCCCCGGGAATTTGAGCGCCTCACCGAGCCCGCCCGCGACGACTACCACCGCCTGGAGCTATTGCGCGACTTCGCCCACCGGCACCACTGCCTGGTGGTGCTCAAAGGAGCCTACACCTGCCTGGCCACCCCCACCGGCGAGCTGCATTTCAACAGCACCGGCAACCCCGGCATGGCCACCGGCGGCAGCGGCGACGTGCTTACCGGCCTGCTGCTGGCCCTGCGGGCCGATGCCCGGCTGCCGGCCTTCGAGGCCGTGCGGCTGGGGGTGTACGCCCACGGCCGGGCCGGCGATTTGGCGGCACAGGAAACCGGCGAAGCCGGGTTGGTAGCGGGCGATATTGTGCGCCACCTTGGCCCGGCCTTAAGGGAGCGGGAATAGCGCTTGTAAGTAGTCGGACACCGGCATTCAGGAATCAGACCAGATGTTAAATCTTGCTTGATAGCAGGCTGATGTCCGACTACTGACTACTTACAGCCGTTTCCAAGGCAGTGTACGTGCCCCGGTCCGACGGCCCCGGTCCGACGGCCCCGCCGTCGGACCGGTTGTGGTGGGAACGAGGGCGGCACGACTGGCGTAGGCGGGGCAAACGACAACCGGTCCGATGGCGGAGCCGGCGGACCGGAGCACGTACACCAATCGGGCAACTGCTGTAATACGGGCAACCAGCTTGTACCCCGAAATGAAATTTCGGGGTACAAGCTGGTTGCGGCTCAGCCCCACAGGTACAGCACGGGCGGCACCAGCAGCACCCCATCGGCCAGCAGGGCGAAGAAGTAGTCGCCGCGCCGCTCGTCGGCCAGCAGAATAACCGTGGCCGCCGCCAGCCCGGTGAGGCCCAGCGCCAGCGGCGGCAGGCCCCGCCCGAAGCCCAGCACCAACGACCCGGCCAGGAAAGCCAGCGCCCCGGCCTTGGCCCCGGCCAGCCCCAGCACCACCGGAAAGGTGCGGATGCCCGCCGCCCGGTCGCGGCTCAGGTCGCGGATATCGAACACGATGGCCACGGCCAGCACCAGGCAGAAGCGCTGCGCCAGCAGGCCCAGGGCCTCGGCCAGGGGGCGGTGCCGGGCCAGCGTGGGCAGCCCCACCGTGATGGCCGACCACACGCCCGCAATCAGAAACCCCTTGAGCAGGGGCACCTCGCGCAGGGCCCGGCACCGCCCGCCCCAGCGCGCCAGCGGCCACGAATAGAGTAGCGCCAACGCCGCCAGCGGCAACAAGCCGGGCAGGTAGCGCCACCAGCCATCGGCCAGAAACAGCCGGCCTGCCCCCAGGGCCGCGCCCCCGGCCAGCAGCGCCAGCCCCCGCCGGTGCCGCTGCTGCCAGGCCTTGCGCCCCGAGGTGCCGGCCGGCTGCTGGTGCTTGAAGGGCAGCACGGCATCGAGGTTGTACACGAGCAGCGTGGCGGCAAATACCAACGCCACGACCCGGTAGGCGGGCAGGCCGCTGGCGGCGGACCAGCGGCGGAAAGTGGCCGCTGTTTGGGCGGCGGCGGCCGCCGCCAACCAGGCGCTGCTATACAGCACGGCATCGAGCAGGCGACCCGGCAATGAGCGGGGCCCGGCAGCAGCGGACGGAAGCGAACGAAACACGGGTAAAAATAGCGCTGCCGGCCGCTGGGCCGCTGGGCGAGCCCCCCAAAAAGCCCCACCTGAGTCAGCCTTGTCCTTCCCCAAATTTTCAGGCTGCCGCTGAAACGGTCCGGTCGGGCCACCTCCGGCGGTCGGACCGGCGCAACGACCAACAGGTGGGGAAGGACAAGGCTGGGTCAGGAAGGGCCCGTTTGGGCTGCGCCTGGGGCGGCTACGCCTTGCGGTCGCCGAAGGTTTCTTCGTAGAGCTTGATGCTGTCGTTGATGATGCGGTAGGCATCTTCGCGGCCCAGGAATTTCTCCACGGTGACGTGCTTGTCGTGCTCCAGGGCTTTGTAGTCCTCGAAGAAGCGCTGCATTTCGAGCAGCGTGTGCGGGGGCAGGTCGGCGATGTCGTTGTAGTGGTTCACGGAGATGTCGTGGGCGGCTACGGCGATGATTTTATCGTCTTCCTCGTCCTGGTCCACCATCTGCATCACCCCAATTACTTTGGCCTCCACGAGGCACATGGGCACGATATCGACCGAGCAGAGCACCAGAATATCGAGCGGGTCCTTGTCGTCGCAATACGTTTGGGGGATGAAGCCGTAGGCGGCCGGGTAATGCACGGCCGAGAACAGCACGCGGTCGAGCTTCAGCAGGCCGCTCTCTTTGTCGAGCTCGTACTTGCCCTTGCTGCCCTTCGGGATTTCGATGATGGATTGCACAACCTCGGGGTTGTTGTCGCCGCGCGACACGTCGTGCCAGGGATTGAAATGTTTCGTCATTGGGATAGCACACCGCTGGTGCAGCGCGTTTGTTTGAAAAATAAGCCGAATAAAAACCCGCCGGTTAGCGCAGCACCTCGGCCAGCGGCACGCCGGTGCTGCCGCTGGGTTCCTGAATGTGCAGAAAACGCGCCACGGTAGCGGCAATGTCCACCACGCGGGCGGGGGCAACGGACTCGCCGTGCTTTACGTGCCAGCCCCAGAAAAGGAGCGGCACGTGGGTATCATACGACCACGACGCGCCGTGGGTGGTGCCTTTGCTGCCGGGGTAGGTGTACGATTCGTACCAGCCGGGCTCCAGCACCACCACCACGTCGCCGCAGCGCTTGGGGTAGTAGCCGTTTTCGAGGTACATGAGGGTGCCGCTTTCCCAGTGCGATTTCTGCACGTCTTCGGCGGTGAGGGCGCGGCTCACGCCGGGCAGCTGCACCATCACCTGCACCACTTCCTGGGCCAGGTCGGCGAAGTTGATTTTCTTGTCGGCGGCCAGCTGGCGGTTGAGGTACACTTGCTGGTTTTCGTAGTCGAGCACCCAGTTGCCGGCCCCGTGGCGGCGCACGAGGCGATTTTGCAACGAGTCGCGCATCACGCCGGCCCCCACGGCCCCGGCGGGCAGGCGGTGCGTTTGCAAAAACTCGGGCGAGTGCGCCGCGCCGTGGTCGGCGGTGAGGAACACCAGCACCTGGCCCTTGCCCACGGTCTTATCCAGCGTCTCAAACAAGCGGGCCAGCTCCTGGTCGAGGCGCAGGTAGGTATCCTCCACCTCAATGGAGTTCGGCCCGAACTGGTGGCCCACGTAGTCGGTGCTGCTGTAGCTCAGGGCCAGAAAATCGGTGCTGCCGCGCTGGCCCAGCTGCTCGGCCTGAATGGCGGCCAGCGCCATTTCGGTGGTGATGGTGTTGCCGAACGGCGTGCTGGGCAGCAGGCCCAGGTTGGGCGTGGCGGCGTTGGCCGCGCTGGCCCCGGCCTGGGGCGTAGCGGCGGCGGTTTTGCCGTCGGCGGCGGTTTGGGTGGTGGCGGCGGTTTGGGTGGCGGGGCCGGGCCGGTTGTCTTTGCCGGCGATGGCGGCGGGCACGCCGCTCAGGGCGGGCAGGTCGTGCGGGAACACGGGGTTGGGTTCGCCCTTGAAGGCGGCCTCCCAGTTCACGTTATCGGGCGAGCTTTCGGTGTACTCGGCCAGGGGCCGCAGGGTGTTCCAGGGCTGCGCGAGGTACCGGGTGGCCAGCCCGCGCTGGTTGAACTTCACCACCCAGTCGGGCAGGGTTTTCTGGTAGAAGGTGCTGCTGATGAAGGAGCCGTTGCCGCCGTCGTACCAATAGGCGGCCGTGGCGGCGTGCCCGGCCGGCAGAATGCTGCCCCGGTCTTTGATGCACACGCCGATGACCTTGCTCTGGAAATTGGTGGCCAGCCGCAGCTCATCGGTGATGGTGGTGGTGAGCAGGTGGCGGGGGCTTTGCTGGCCGGCCGCGCCGGTGCCGCCCACGCTCTGCACGGTTTTATCCTCGGTGACGTAGGTGGCGCGGCCGGTTTCGCGCTCAAACCAGTTGTTGCCCACAATGCCGTTGGCCGAGGGCGTGGCCCCGGTATAAATGCAGGCGTGGCCCGGCCCGGTGTAGGTGGGCACGTAGTTGTAGTGGGTATTCTCGAAGCTGAAGCCCTCGCCCAGCAGCCGCCGGAAGCCGCCGCTGCCAAACTTGGCCCAGTAGCGGTAGAGGTAGTCGTAGCGCATCTGGTCGACTACGATGCCCACCACCAACCTGGGCCGGGCAATGGGGCTGGAAATCGCGGGTTTGGCCGGGCCAGCGGCTTTGGCGGCCAGCCCGCGCTTGGGCGTTTGGGCAAGAACGGGGCTGGCCAGCAGGGCAGCCAGCCCCAGGGAGAAAATCTTTTTCAAAAGAAAGCAGGTAAGACTACGTCCCGGCAAAGATACCGCGCCGAAAGCCCCGGTCCGACCACTGGAGGCGGTCCGACCGGTTGTCGTTGTTTGCCGGAACGTGCTCGCGTCAACCGGTCGGACCGCCTCCAGCGGTCGGACCGGCCGTTCTTTCACCACCTCACGTCCGACCCGTTGTCGTGGCTGGTCAGCACGTGCGTGCCACGACCAGCCACGACCAGCCACGACCGAACCAACGGGCCTCAACCACAGGCGGCCCCGACGGTCAACGCCGGGGCCGCCTGTGGTTTACTGGGCAACGTGGAGCCCCCAAAGGGCGCGTTGCGGCAGCGGGCGGGGTGCTACTCCACCGTCAGACGCAGGGCTTTGCTACCGGCGCGCACCACGTACACGCCCGCCGGCAGCCCGGCCGGCAGCGCCAGCGCGGCCGTGCCCGTGGCATCGGCCGGGGCCGAAGCCACGGCGCGACCCAGCGCGTCGTACACCGCGACCACCGTGCCGGGCAGCGCGCCCGCGAGGGTGGCCGTGCCGGTGTGGGCCGGGTTGGGAAACAGGGCCAGCGCGGCATCGGCCGGCGCTTTGCCGCTCCGGGCCGCGGCACGCACGAGCGAGTAGGCGAAAGTGCCATCGGCATCTACCTGCTTCAGGCGGTAGTAGAGCAGGGCCGTGCCAGTGGGCAGCTTCGCATCAAGGAAGCCGTAGACGCGGGCGCTGCTGCTGCTGCCGGCGGCGGCCACCGTGCTGACGCTACTGAAATTGCGGCCATCGAGGCTGCGCTCCACCTCAAACGAGGCGCTGTTCTTCTCCGAGGCCGTGGCCCAGGCCAGGCGCACCACGGCCGGCCCTTCGGCCGTGGCCGTGAAGGCGGCCAGCTCCACCGGCAGCGGGTTGGCCGTGGTGCCCAGCGTCAATGTCGAGAGGTCGGTGATGCCGGTTTTGGTAACGACGTTGGAGCCGGCCGTGGTGCCGCGCTGCGGAATCCAGGGCTTGCCGCTGCTCATCGACTTAAACATCGCCAGGTCGGCCACCGCAATGCCGTTGAGCTCGTGGGTGAAGTAGGTGAAGGCCAGCGTCACGTTCAGGCCCGTGTTCACGGCTGGCGCGATGGCGAACGCCCGCAGGATGCTCTGGCTCGTGCCCGCCCCGGTTAGGGCCGTGCCGGTGGTGCGGGTAACCACGGTGCTGCCGGGGGCCGTCGAGCCGGTAGCCGGCGTGAGGGTCAGGCCCAGGCCACTGAAGGCTTCGGCCGTGCCGGCGACCAGCGTGCGGGTTGCCACGGTTTTGCCGATGACGTAGCTGGTCTCGCTCTCGCTGATGCTGGCCGAGCCGCCCAGCGTCACCTGGTAGCTGCTGGTGGTGATGAGCGTGCCGCTGGTCAGGGTCAGAACCGTGCCGACGGCGATGTTCCGGGCCAGCGACACGGTGCCGCTGGCTTTGTTCACCGTCAGGGTCGCGAAGGTGGTGACGTTGCTGCCGCCCAGCGTTTGGGTGGCGGCGCTGCCCACGAAGGCCACGGGGCCGCTGAGCGTGGCCGTGCCGTTGTTGGTGAAGTTGCCGTTGACTTGCAGGGTGGCCCCGCTGGCCGTGGTCAGGCTGCCGTCGATGGTCAGACTTAGCACGGGGTAGGTGCCGGCGGGCAGGCTGGGGTAGCTGGGCCGGGTGGTGGGAATGATGACGTTGGTGGCCACGTCGGGCACTTTGCCGTAGCTCCAGTTGGCGCAGTTGTTCCAGTCGGTGCCGCTGCCGCCGGTCCAGGTGGTGGTGGGCGTGGGCGGCACGCTCACCGTTACGGTGGCCGGTGCCGTGCTGGTGTTGCCGCCAGCATCGGTCACGGTCAGCGTTACGGGGTTGGGGCCCAGGTTGGCGCAGGTGTAGGTCACCGAGGCCGGGTCCGCCGCGTAGGTCGCCGTTACGGCCAGTTTCTTCACCGTGCCACGGCAGGGGTCGCCGAAGATGGCGTTCTTGGCGTCGATGCTGCCCGATTTTTTACCCAGCAGCGCGTTGCCCACTATCGTCACGCTATTGGTGGCATGGCAGCTGCTGATGGCGTAGGGGGTGGGGGGCGTACCGTTGGGCGAGCCAGTGGGCGTGCCGTAGCTGGCAAAGTTGATGGCCGTGAAGAGGCAGCCGGCCGGGGCCGTGAGCGTGAGCGTGCCGTTCTCGGTCACGTCTTTCGAGATGGTGCCCGTCACGGGCATCTGCAGGCTCAGGTTGCCGGCCGCAGCCGGGCCGCAGTTGGCGGTGCTGCCGTTGTTTACCTGCGTGGCCGTAACGGTGGCGTTGCCGTTGGCATCGAGCATCACGCTCACGTTCTGGGCCAGGGCCACCGGGGCCGCGCACACGGTGAAGCTGGCCGGGCTGGCCGGGCTGGTCCCGCCGGGCGTGGTCACGGTGAGGGTGCCCGTGACGGCCCCGCCGGGCACCACGATGCCGGTGATGCTCGTGGCGCTGGCCACGGTGTAGCCCGTGCTCACCACGTTGCCGCTGCTGCCACTAAAGGTGATGGCCGTGGCCCCCGTCAGGGCGGTACCCGTGAGGCTGATGACCGTGCCCACCGGCCCGCTCGTGGGCGAGAAGCTGCTCACGGCCGGGGCCTGGGCCTGGGCCCGCCCCGGCAGGGCCAGCAGCAAAGCCAGCAGCAGCCGGCACACGAAGGCGAAGGGTGCGGGCCGGCCCACGCGGGCCACCCGCCCGGCGGCGGTGTAGGAGTTTTTCATACGCAACAAAAGAGAACCAGGTGGGTGAAGACCTCGGGGCCGCTTCCTGTCCAGGAAAGCCGGCCCTGTTTACCAACGGCTATACACCGATTTGTCCCAAAGGTAGACCCGGCACCAAAGCAAAAGCCTGCCCTAAACAGGTGTGGGCCCACAAACCCGTTCAACCGGGCCGCTGGTCCGTCCAAATGGGCCGCTGGCTGGACCAACGCCCGCGCCCCCGCGCAGCAGCGGGAAAACGAGCAGACAACAATCAGCCAAAAATAAAAACGAATGTTGCCAGCCGGCACCCTTGGCCTGAGCAACATTCGTTTTTATTTTTGGCTCATTGTTGCCCCCTGCCACCCCGCCACCCCGCCACCCCGCCACCGCTTCCCCCCGCCCGCCCGCCCATGCCACGTCGCGCCTACCCCTCCCGCAGCCTCGCCGCCGCCGTGCGAACCCATTTCGGCCTCACCCAGGCCGAGCTGGCCGCCTTCATCGGCGTGAGCCGCCCGCACCTCGCCCTGGCCGAAGCCGGCACCTCGGCCCTCGGCCCCGGCCCCGACCAGCGCCTGCAGGTGCTGGCCCGCCAGCTGCCCCCGCCCGACGGCCTCGGCCCGCCCGCCCCCGCCTTCGACCCCAACCCCAACCCCAACCCCAACCCCAACCCCGACCCCGACCCCGACCCCGACCCCGACCCCGCCGACCTCACGCCCCTGCGCCGGCGGCTGGCCCGCTGCCGCTGGCTGCGCACCCGCCTGGCCTTCGGGCAGCAGCAGCAGCGCGCCCCCAGCCAGGCCCGCCACCAGCGCCGGGCCTGGGCCGCGCGGGTGCTGGCCCCGGCCCTGGCCGCCCCCCTGCCGCTGCCCGACTGGCACGCCCCCGGCCCGCTGCCCCCCTACCCCCTGGCCACCCCCGATGCCCCCCGCGATACCCACTGGGTGCAGGGCCTGGCCCTGCGCCTGGCCGCCACCGCCGCCCCCCTGCCGCCCGCCAGCGCCGCCCTGGCCCGCGCCCGCCTGGCCGGCCTCGATGCCGAAATCGCGGCCCTGGAAGCCACTTTGGGGCCCGGCGCGTAGCTTGCGCCCCCGGAGGGTACCCCCTCCGCTTTATTTTCAGCTTTTACCCCCATTCCGATGAGCTACTCCCTTTCCCTCCTCAAAACCCACGCCGACTGCGACGCCGTGCTCACCTACTGCGCCGGCAAATCCGGCCTGCTCAACTACCACAATACCCAAACCGACCACCGCACCGACAACCTCACCGCCTCGGCCTCCGGCCTGGCCTCCGAGCTCACCGGCCTCAACGCCTTCATCACGGCCATGACCCCGGTTGTTGCCACCCTGCCCACCGGCAAGGACCGCGACAAGCAGCAAAACGACCTGCGCCTAAAAACCGACCGCCGCGACACCCTGGTGGCCCGCCAGGGCCAGACCGGCCCCGAAGCCCTGGTGGAAAGCCAGCTCGACCAGGCCCTGATTGCCGCCCAGCTGCCGCTGGTGCAGGACCTCATCGCCCAGGTAACGGCCCTGCGCGCCACGCTGCCCAACTAAACGGCCGGGCTGCATGCCCTCATTGAAAACGCCGCGCCGGGGTACCGGGGCGGCGTTTTTAGGTAGCGACGCGGCCGGCCGCCGCCGGGTTGCCGGCCAGGCCGGCCAGGGTGGTCAGGGTGGTCAGGTAGGCGTGGGCGGCGGTTTCGTGGGCGAAGTAGGCGTAGTGGGTATGCAGGGGGGCCAGCTGGCGCAGCCGGCCAAAAGCCGCGCAGCCGGCCGATGAGGCCGGAATCACCAGGGCCTTGAACAGGTGGGCCGACCCGGCGGCACCCGGCGTCAGCCAGTGGCAAAGCAGCCAGGCCAGGGCTTCGTCGTCGAACCCCTCAACGGCCTGGGCGTTGCAGAGCATGCCGCGCCAGCCCTGGTGCCGCAGCAGCTCGCCGGTGTGGGCGAGCAGCTCGGCCAGGGCGGTAGTGCCCAGGAGGCCGGGCGCCAGTTGCAACACGGCGTAGCCGGCCGGGTTGGCTGCCAGCTCGCCGGCGGCATTGCAAAATACGGGGGAAGCCAAGGTGGGCAGCATGGCATTGGCGTAATTAACAACCTTGCTAGAGCAGTTTCCAAGGCAGTTTTCCGATTGGTGCCCCGGTCCGACGGCTCCGCCGTCGCACCGGGGCACCAAGCGGA
>JAYULN010000303.1:0-4721 GCA_043763525.1 Hymenobacter sp. | reverse complement strand
TTTTCCGTTTTGGTGATACAAAGGTAGGGGATAAAAACTGCGGCCCGCAAGCCTGGGAGCAATATTTTTCCTGAATGGGGCCCGTTTGAGAGCTTGAGGGTTGTTTTTCAGGGGGATTAATTTTTGCGTGTCGCCGCAACGGTGGATGTTTTACCTTTGCGCCCCGCTTCTGTAGCGGCATTTGGAGGTGGAGGTCGCGGGTTCGAGTCCCTTTCCGACCGCACCGCCCCTTA
The DNA here is from genome assembly GCA_043763525.1 of Hymenobacter sp. Classification (GTDB taxonomy): domain Bacteria; phylum Bacteroidota; class Bacteroidia; order Cytophagales; family Hymenobacteraceae; genus Hymenobacter. The sequence continues at coordinate 4,488 of JAYULN010000303.1, read as the reverse complement.
TTTTCGTCTTCGTACTCCACATAAATTTTCTCAGTAGCTCCATGCTCCTCGATTTTGAACAACCCATTGCTGCCCTCGAAGGCAAGCTCCTCGAAATGCAGAAACTCGCTGCCGACAGCGACGTGGAGGTTGGAGAAGCAGTGGCAGCGCTGGAAAAGCGCATCAGAGACCTCAAAAAGGAAACCTTTGCCAACCTGACCCGCTGGCAGCGGGTGCAACTGTCGCGCCATCCGGAGCGCCCCCAAATGCTCGATTACATCGCGGGCATGGTGGACAAGTTTGTGGAGCTGCACGGCGACCGCACCGTGGGCGACGACAAGGCCATGGTGGGTGGTTTGGGCGAGCTGGATGGTCATACGGTCATGTTCATCGGCCAGCACAAGGGACACAACACCAAAGAGCGGCAATACCGCAATTTTGGCATGGCCAACCCCGAGGGGTACCGCAAGGCTTTGCGCCTGATGAAGATGGCCGAGAAATTTAACGTGCCGGTCGTCACCTTAATCGACACGATGGGCGCGTTTCCCGGCCTGGAGGCCGAGGAGCGGGGGCAGGGCGAGGCCATTGCCCGCAACCTGAAGGAGATGTTTATGCTGAAAGTGCCGGTGGTTTGCGTCATCATTGGCGAGGGGGCGAGCGGCGGGGCCTTGGGCATTGCCATCGGCGACCGGGTGCTGATGCTGGAAAATACCTGGTACTCGGTGATTTCGCCCGAGTCGTGCAGCAGCATTCTGTGGCGCTCCTGGGACTATAAGGAGCAGGCCGCCGAGGCGCTCAAGCTCACGGCAACGGATATGAAATCGGCCGGGCTAGTCGATGGCATCGTGAAGGAACCACTGGGTGGTGCTCACACCGCGCCCGAAATCATGATTGAAACCCTGAAAAATACGCTGCTGAAGACACTGAAGGAACTGGGCGCTATTTCGGTGGAAGACCGGATTTCGCAGCGCATTGACAAGTTTTCGGCGATGGGGGTGGTAGTGGAATAAATTCATTTAACAATTAACAATTAATATTTAACAATCAGCAGGTTGCTTCGGCAAATGCTGGCGAATGCTAATTGTTGGAATGCTAAATGTTAATTGCTAAATGTTAAATGAAAAGATGAAAATCCATACCCTCGATACCGGTTTGTTTAAGCTTGATGGCGGGGCCATGTACGGCGTAGTGCCCAAGAGCATGTGGCAGAAACTGAACCCGCCCGATGCCAACAACATGTGTACTTGGGCGATGCGCTGCCTCTTGATTGAGGATGGTGGTCGGCTGCTGCTCATCGACAACGGCATTGGCGAGAAGCAGGACGAGAAATTTCGGGGCCACTTTTACCTGCACGGCGACGATACCTTGGAGAAATCCCTGCGCAAGCTGGGGTTCAGCAGTACCGACATTACCGATGTTTTCCTGACGCACCTGCACTTCGACCACTGCGGCGGCTCGGTGCAGCGCCGGCCCGACGGGGCTTTGCAGCTGGCCTTTCCCAACGCTACGTATTGGAGCAACGAGGCGCATTGGGACTGGGCCATAGCGCCCAACCCCCGCGAAAAAGCCAGTTTTCTGCGCGAGAATATTCTGCCGATTCAGGAAAGCGGGCATCTCAAATTCATCGACCTGGCAGGTGGCGTACCCGATGCACTGCCGCAGTTCCACGAAATCATCGTGGCCAACGGCCACACCGAACAGATGATGTTGCCACTGATGGAGTACAAAGGCCGTAAGCTGGCGTTTATGGCTGATTTGCTGCCCAGCACCGGCCACGTGCCGCTGCCTTATGTGATGAGCTACGACGTGCGCCCGCTGGTGACGATGACCGAAAAAGAGGCCGTGCTGCGCCGCGCGGCCGACGAAAACTGGGTTCTGCTGCTCGAGCACGACCCCTTGCACGAAGCCTGCACCGTGCAGCTTACCGACAAGGGCATTCGCTTGGCAGAAACTTTGCGGGTGACCGATTTATAAGAGTGTGGTTGGGTTCTTGGTTTCTCGTTACTTGTGTTTCGTTTATCCGTTTTGATGGCTATGCAACTAACCAGCAACGAGCAAGTAGTAACCAGCAACGAGCAACCAGCAACGAGCAACTTCCAGTTAGGTTTGGCTCTATCGGGAGGCGGGGCGCGGGGCATTGCGCACCTGGGCGTGCTGGCGGCGCTCGACGAGTTGGAGCTGCCGGTGGCGCGGCTGGCGGGCGTGAGCTCGGGGGCCATTGCGAGCGTGTTTTATGCCGCCGGCTTCTCACCCCGCGAAATTTTGCGTCTGCTGCTGGCCACCAACGTGTTTCGGCTGACGCGGCCGGCGTTCAGTCGGTTTGGACTGCTGCGCCTCGATGCCGTGGAGCAGCTGTTGGCCAAGCACTTGGGCAATACCCTCACCTTTGAGCACCTGAGCCGGCCGCTCACGCTGGTGGCCACCGATTTGCTGGCCGGCGAGTCGGTGTACTTCAGCTCGGGGCCGTTGCTGCCGCCACTGCTGGCTTCGTCGGCGGTGCCCATTCTCTACCGACCGGTCGAGTACCAGGGCCGGCAATTGGTCGACGGCGGCCTGCTCAACAACCTGCCCGTGGAGCCGCTGCTGGGCTACGAGGGCCTGCGCGTGGTGGGCGTGCATTGCAACCCCATCAACTCGCAGGCCCGCATTCCCAACTTCCGCCGGCTCATCGAGCGCACCTTGCACCTGGCCATCAACGCCAACACGGCGGCCCGCAAAAGCCAGTGCCACCTGCTGCTGGAGCCGCCCGAGCTGCGCCACTACCGCCCCCTGGGCTATAAGCGTGGGCCCGAGCTGTTCGACATCGGCTACCGCTACGCCCTGGGCCAGGCCGCCGCGCTGCGGGCTTTGCTCGAAGCGTGAGCAGCCACGGCTTGCCGTTGGCCAGGGATTTATCCGGTGCCTGGGCGTAGCGAAGCCTTGAAAATGCCTAGTTTTGCTGCCTGATTTCTCCAGAACTACTGCCGCGCCGGTAACCCGGCCAGCGGAAGCTTACCTCACAACTTTTCGTAAATGGCCGCCCGCAAAACTTCTGCTTTCTGGTATTATATGGCCAAATTCGTGTTCTGGGTGGCCGGCTGGAAGCTGGGCGAAATTGCCAACCCGGAAATAAAAAAAAGCATGATGATTGCGGCCCCGCACACCAGCAACTGGGACCTCATCATGGCCCGCGCCGCCTTCTACCTGATGGATGTGGACGTGCGCTTCACCGTGAAAAAGGAGTGGGCCGAGCACTGGCTGCTGGGCTGGCTAGTGATATCCATCGGCGCGCTGCCCGTCGACCGCAGCAAAAACAACAGCCTCGTGGAGGGCATGGTGAAGCTGTTTGCCGAGCGCGACGAACTGGTCATCCTCATCACGCCCGAGGGCACCCGTGCCTACCAGCCGCGGTGGCGCAAAGGCTACTATTTTGCGGCCCTGGGGGCCAATGTACCCATCCGGCTGGGCTATCTTGACTACGCCAAAAAGAAAGCCGGCATCGGCCCGGCCGTGTGGCCTACGGGCAATTACGAAGCCGACGAAGCCCAAATCAAGGCCTTCTATCGCACCAAAACCGGCCGCTTTCCGCAAAAGGGCGTGCGCTAGCCGCTCTAGTAGTTGGCCCGCCGTCTTGCCTTCCGGCTATTGAAAAAACCAGTGCCCGGCACCCGGAAACCGTTCTAATCCTGCGTCAGCGCGTAGCTCACCAGGTTGGCCCCCATGCGCAGGGCGGCATCGTGGATGGCGGGCGAATCTTCGGGGTAGGTGCCCACGTCTTCCCAGCCGTTGCCCAGGTCGCACTCGTAGCTGTAGAAGCACACCAGCCGGCCTTTGTAGAGCAGGCCAAAGCCCTGGGCGCGCTTGCCGTCGTGCTCATGAACCTTGGGCAGGCCCCTAGGGAACGGGTATTTCTGGTGATAAATGGGGTGGGAGTAGGGCAGCTCCACAAATTCCAGTTCGGGAAATACCTTTTTCATCTCGGGCCGGATAAATTTATCGAGCCCGTAATTGTCGTCGATGTGCAGGAAGCCGCCCCCCGTGAGATAGCGTCGCAGGTTGCGGGCCTCGGCGGCCGTGAAACTCACGTTGCCGTGCCCGGTCATGTGCACAAAAGGGTAGGTGAGCAGCTCGGGCGCGTCGAGTTCCACGGTGGCCTCGTCGGGCGCGATGTTGGTTTTCAGCGCCTGGTTGCAGAAGCTGATGAGGTTGGGCAGCGAGGTTTTGTTGGCGTACCAGTCGCCCCCGCCGCCGTAGTGCAGCTTGGCAATACGGAAGCTGGGGGCGGGCGCGGCGGCCGTGAGGGCGAGCAAGAATATCAGGGCTGGGAGCAGGGACTTGAGCATGGTTGGGCAAAGCACGGGGAGAAGACGTAACCTGGCAAGGGCAAACGGGCGGCAGAAAGTTCGCGCCGGCCGCCGCAAGCACCGCGGTTTTCCGCCCACAAAGTACGGCGCTGCCGTTCTTCGCAGCGCCAACGTCGCCCTGTGCGCGGCATCGGCGGCTCCTCATGGACAAGCACCAGCTCACTCA
>JAYULN010000302.1:0-11722 GCA_043763525.1 Hymenobacter sp. | reverse complement strand
AGGCCGCGTCATAGCGCGGCCGTTTTGTCGGAGGGGCTTTTTCCATGGGTTCGGGAAGTTAGCACCCAACTCTCTCCTGTTTCACCCGACCACCTCAGTTAGCACCCAACTCTCTCCTGTTTCACCCGACCACCTCAGTTAGCACCCAACTCTCTCCTGTTTCACCCGACCACCTCACACCACCCCAACTCCAGAGGGTACCATCGGACCGGACAGCAAATGATTGGTTGGCATCGGCTTCGACAGCCGTCCAGCGCGTTCCGGAAGCTGCTGTCGCGGGCGTTATGACAGGCGTGGGAGTGGTTACGATTCCGGTCCCTGCCGCGGCCCCAATTCCCAGTTGCCCCTGAGAATTAGCCCCCCAACTCATGAGTGAACCATCCGAGTAAAGCGCCAAACAATGCTGAGCACTGAAGGACAGGTCCAGCAGCGTAGCGCCTGATGGCAATGTTGCTGCTAACGCCACCGGCACGGGACGGGTTTGATTGGCACCCCAGCGCCACAGGGTTTGGTCCGAGCGCAACCCATACACTGGCGTACTTGGTACATGCGCAAAAATGCGCACCCACCGACTGCCTGGTGCCGCTCCTGTCGGCTCAGCCACGGCTACCGGCTGCACACGGGTAATGGTTGTACCATCGCCCAGTTCACCATAGGAATTATCGCCCCAGGCCCAGAGGGTGCCGTTGGATTGAATGGCAAAGGTAAAATCACTCCCCGCAGCCACATAAACGTATGCAGCCCCTGTTCCCTGCGCGGATGTCGCTAGGGCACAGCTTGCGAGCAGTAATAAGCTAGTGACTGTTCGCGCTAAAATGCGTTTGAATTGCTTGCTCATTTGGTGTTGACTTGATGACAGAACAAGAAAGCTGTCGACAAGGGCATATCGTATTATGAAGAATTCAAGCATTGTGAATCACAGCCGCAATGGCCACAACATTAGGTAGCCGACCAATGCCTCGGACACCACTTTTTTTAATTCTCTCCATTGGAAAGCGCATAACAGACGTTGAGTGCCGCCGCGCGGAACCATAACGGAGAATGAGCTATTGAAGAGATTTAAACTTTTTGAGGATGAAATTGTGTTGAAGCTGTTTAGAAAGTCAAAGGACTCCCAAAAAAGCACGAAATTTGAGTTGTAACACTCCTTTTTTCGCATTTTGATGGAAGTCCTCTCCAAAGATATGATTCGCCAATGGATTCTGCCCGTCCTGCCCTTTTCCGCGCACGGCCGCCCGTCGGTCGTTGACCCGGTGGAGTTGGTAGAACTCATTCTCTACAAACTCAAAAGCGGCTGTCAATGGCGCTTACTGCCCGTTAAACAGTTCTTTACGGGGACCTCGCTGACCTGGCAGGGCGTGTACGCCCGCTTCAACGCCTGGCGCAAGCAGGGGACGTGGCAAGCCGTCTGGAGCCAGGTGCTGCGCGAAAACAAGGCCCACCTCGACTGCTCCAGCGTTCAGCTCGACGGCAGCCACCCGCCGGCTAAAAACGGCGGGGAAGCCGTCGGCTACCAGGGCCGCAAAAAAGCCCGAAAAAAGCCCGCACCACGACGGCCCTTTTCCTGGCCGACAACCGGGGCCAGCCCCTGACCTGCGCCAGCCCGCAGGCGGGCCATTACCACGACAGCCACGGGTTGCCCGCCTTGTTTGGCGAAATCTGCGTCTTCCTCGAAGCGGCGGGTATTCCACTCGCCGGCCTGCTTCTGAATGCGGACAAAGCCTTTGACAGCCAGGCGTTTCGACAGGAATGCGCCCGGCGTGACATCGAAGCCAATATCCCCCGCAACCGCCGTGCCGCCGACTGGCAGACCGACGACGACACCTTATTTGACCCCGAGCTTTACCGCCGCCGCGTCGTGGTCGAACACGCCAACGCCTGGCTCGACGGCTTCAAAACCTTGCTCGTACGCTATGAAATCAGCGTCGGCAACTGGCTCGCCTGGCACTGGCTCGCTTTTGTGGTCATCTTTTTGCGAAAAATTAACCAAAAACCGACTTTCTAAACAGCTTCGATTGTTGGCAGCGCCTTTTCCTAAATGACTAAGCCGAAGATTCCACTCAGTGATGAGGCCCGGCCAAAGCATGGGTACATTTTCCGCGAGGCTTTTCCAGTTGCGAAGCTGGGTATGGTCAAGGTCATTTATAATTCCATTCATCACTCCCAGTTTTGCAGTGTCGTACAGATGCCGCCAAGCTGTTAAAAAGCAATGTGGGGGCTTCTGTTCCAGAAGAAAATCCGCGCATAGCTGCCCCGTCATTTGTTTGGAGTGAAGAATATTCCCCAGCCATTGCCCAAAGTCCTTGGAGAACCAAGGAACCTCGGTCGTATTCGCACAATCTAATAATGCCTCGCGCACGGCCCGCTTCTCAACCTCAACAGCCAAGCCATGATTAGCAGCCGCCCAGCAGTTCACAAGCTTGCTGGTTGGTAGTTCTGGTATTTCTTCCATTTTCTAGCTTGTTAATACCGGCTACAGCAGTCCCTCAAAAGCATCATCTATCAATTCAGATGCGAAGCTATCCAAGTACACCGCCGTTACCGCTTCCGAACGGTGGCCCATTGCTTGGCTGATAACGGCGGTGGTGGCCCCATTCATGCGCAAGGTGGTTGCCATTGAGTGGCGGGCAACATAGGTAGTCAGTGGCGTTGTAATGCCGGCCGATTGCCCCAACTCTTTCAGGTCTTTGTTCACCTGCCCCAGCACCTTGTGCAGCCGGTTAGTTACTTGTGTAGCCATAGCGTGTTTGGCCTTGTCGATGACAGGAAAAACGTAGCTATCGGGCGCGGCGTAGGTGAGGGGCTGGAATGCGGCCACAATAGCGGCGGCGGGGGCCAGCAGTCGCAACGAGAACTTGCCCCCGGTCTTTTGGCGCACGTAGTTCAGGCGTTGCGGCTGGCCGTTCTCGTCGGCTCCGCTTAGGTCTTGCCAGCGTAGCTGAGCCAAGTCTACAAAGTTGATACCCCCACAGTAGAACGAGAATAGGAACACATCCTTTGCCAGTTGGTGACGTGCCGTGGTGGGGGCCAATGCTTCGAGGCGGCGCAACTCCTCACGGGAAATGGCCCGCTTTGCCGTGCTCACATCGAACTTGCCCACGCTGAATTTGTGCTTATCGGCCACGTTGCGGGCAAAGGGGTAATGCTCGGCTTTGGCTGAACCGATGGCAATGGCTTTGTTAAGCACGGCCCGCAGGGTGCGAAACCGATTCGAGAGGGTGGTTTCCTCGGCCCCGGTTGCCCGTAACGTATTCTCCCACTCATTGCAGAAGCTGACGGTCACGCGCTCAAACGGCACATCTTTTACATCGTACTCGGCCTGAATAAACTTAGCGAGCTGGTTGCCTAGGTCGCGGTACACTATAGCGTTGCCCGTACGCCCGGCCGCTACCATACCTGCAACCAACTCGCCAATGTAGGCCAGCAGTTGCACCCTACGCGAAGCCTTGCGGCCTTCAATGGCTTTTGCAAGTACCGCGTGTGTGTCATGTTGTTCATCTGATATGGCCAATGTGTCGGCTGCCATCGAATACAGGGCTTCTTTCTTAGCCAAAGCATTCAGCAAGTCCTCACGGTATGGCTCAGGGTAGCTTTTCCGTATTGCGTCCCGATAGTTGCTTTTGCCAGCGTTCCAGTATTTAGGGTGCAGGCTTAACCCCGTCGAGCGAAAGGTTTGCTTGCGGTCTTTGGTGACGCGGATTTGAAACGGATGCGAACCATCTGCCAGCGTCTTGCCGACCTTGTAATACACCTTCACGGTGGCTTTGCCCTCTTTGTGTTCGGTAGTCCTTCCCATTGATATCCCAGCCTGCAAAGGTTTATTTCGGTGCCTACGCTGGTGCCTACAAAGTTAATAAAACACCTGATATTGCCAAGTAACAATAATGAATAAATGTGGCTTTTTTGGCTGTTTATGTCGTTTTATGACAAGAAACAATAAGGGGTGATTATATGGGTGCCTATGCCTTACAAGCAGAGGGTCACTGGTTCGAACCCAGTATCCCCCGCATTGATTGACAGCCGCTTAGCCCATCAATTAGGCGGTTATTTTTTTGGTTTAAACTTTGGTTTAAACAAATCTCCCGGCTGCTTATCAGCTGGGCATTATTTGGGAGGTTAGCTCAGTTGGTTTAGAGCGCTTGCTTCACGCGCCAGAGGTCGAAGGTTCGAATCCTTTACTTCCCACCATCATTATCAGCCACTTAGAGCTAGTCTCTTAGTGGCTGTTTGATTTTGGCGCATACGGTCGGGCATGCAATGTTATGCCACCTCAACAATGGATGGATTGGCTTTTATTGATTGGTAATCAATCGTCTGCAATCGGATAGGTGTACGGTAGTCTGCTTTATGGGGCATCATACGGCTACAGACATGTATGATAACTATTTGGAATACAGATATTTATCATTTTTGCTTCGGATGAATATTGCTTAGTTGGGGCACACCGCACAAGCCCGGGTAGAATGATAGTTGCCGCATAAGTAACTGCTGTTACGCGGTAGGTTGTAGCGCGAACTTTGTCGTTCGCGTCCCCGCGCCAGTAGAGCCGCCCGAACGGCACGGGGACGTGAACGACAAAGTTCGCGCTACAACCTACCGCGTAACAGCAGTTATTAAAGGGATATCGTCTTGCTTAACCCCCTGCAAGAGAACTACTGATTAAGTAACTGATGCAAGGAATAAAAATATTCTTACTAAGAATATTATAAAGCAAGATTTTTATTACTATATTTATAAAAAACGATGTTTCTATGGAGGCGACCTTCCCTTTTTACTCATCCGCGCCGGAAACGGGCATTTATCATACGTACCCCCGGTGCCGGATTGCCCAGAGCATCGCGGCCGAGAGTCGGGTGGCGGGCACGGGCGACAGCCGACGGGAATGCCCGTTTTGCTTCCTCCTGGCCCAGTTTCAGGTGAACCGGGCCCTGCGCTGGCACCCACCGGGCCAGGGGTCGGGGGCTGCTGCCACTGCCGCCGCGCCCGAGCGCACGTACCGGCGTTAGGCCGAGGCGGCCGCTGCTGCCGGGCTGTTGAGTGCGGGGTGGTTGGGGGGCAGCGAAACGATGAATTCGGTGAATTCACCTTCGCGGGACTCGACCGAAAGGGTGCCATCGTGGCCCTGCGTTACAATATCATAGCTCAGTGAGAGGCCCAGGCCGGTGCCCTTGCTGGCGGGTTTGGTGGTGAAGAAGGGCTGAAACACTTTGTCCTTCACCTCTTCGGGAATGCCGGTGCCGTTGTCATGCACCCGAATTTCAATGTGGCCGTCGGCGAACTGGTGGGTGCTCACCCGCACTTCGGGCACGTAGCCGGCGGGGCCGGCTTTCTGGCGCTGCTGCACGGCATAAAAGGCATTGGTGAACAGGTTGAGCAGCACCCGCCCCAGGTTTTGGGGGGCTACTTCTACGAGGGGCAGGGTGGTGTCGTAGGTAGTGGTGAGGGTGACGCTGAGGGCCTTGTCTTTGGTTTTCTGGTCTTGGTAGGCCAGGCGCAGGTATTCTTCGGTCAACTCGTTGAGGTTGGTGGGCACGCGCTGACTGGTGCCGGTGCGCGAGTGCTCCAGCATGTCTTTGATGATGGTGGAGGCCCGCTGGCCGTGCTGGCTGATTTTCTGGAGGTTTTGCTTCAGCCCAGCCAGAATTTCCCGCTCCAAGGCGGTGTCGCGGGTGGGCGAGGCATCGCGGTCAACCGAAATGTCATCTACCAGGTCGGTGCTGACTTCGGCGAAGTTCTTCACGAAGTTGAGCGGGTTTTGCAGCTCGTGGGCAATGCCGGCCGTGAGCTCGCCCAAAAACGCCATTTTTTCGGATTGCACCAGCTGCGCCTGCGTGGCTTTTAGCTGGCCCAAAGCAGTGCCCAGCTCGTCGCGCTGGGTAGCAATCTGGGCGTTTTGGGCGTTGAGCTGCTGGTTGGTGTGCTGGCGGAGGCGGTTGGTGCGCCACAGCAGCAGCAGTATGGGAATGGTGCTGGCCAGGGCCGCCAGCAGCCAGTGGTAGCGGCGCTCCTCGGCGGCCTGGGCCTGCTGGTCGGCCAGCTCCTGTTGGCGCAGGCGCTCACTCACGTCGAGGGCCTGCATCTGGGCCATGCGGGTCTGGCTGAAAAGCGTGTCGCGGGTGTTGCTGGCCAGCGTGAGGTAGCGAAACGCGGCGGCGCTGTCGTGCCGCGCGGCGTAGGCGGCGGCCAGAAACTGGCTGGCTTCGAGCACGCCTTTGGGGTAGTGGCCCTGCTGGCCAGCCGCCAGCGCCTGCCGCCCAAAGTAGAGGGCCGAGTCGGCGCGGTGGCCGCGCTGCCGCTGCACCAGCCGGGCCTGCCCGAGGTAGGCGCGGCACAGGGCAAAGGTGATGTGCTGCGGCGTGGCCCGCCGAATGCTGCTGCGGTAGTACTGCCGGGCCAGTTGGGCGCGGCCCAGCCCGGAGTAGATGTTGCCCAGCATGGCGGCATCGCCCACTTCGCTGGTGAGGTCGTGCTGGTTGAGGTCGAGGGCGTAGCCGGCCTGCGAGTAGAGGCGGGCCGAATCGAGCTGGTTTAGCTGGAAGTACACGTTGCCAATGTTGCCCATCACGCGGGTGAGTAGGGTCAGGTTGTGGCTTTTCTCGGCCACGGCCTTGGCTCGCAGGAAATAGGCCAGCGCCGGGCGGCTGTTGCCCTGCTCCCAGTAGAGGTAGCCCAGGGCATTGACGGCCCGGCCGGTGAGCTCGGGGTCGTGCAGCACCTCGGCCAGGCGCAGGCCTTGTAGGCCCACCTGCAAGGCGGCGGGGTAGTTGCCGGCTTCGCGAAAGCCCGAGCCCAGCCGCACCAGCGCCAGGCCTTCGCCCCGCCGAAACCGCAGCTGCTGCGCCAGCTGCAAGGCCAGCTTGCCGTAGGCAATGGTGGCCAGCGGGTCGGTTTGGGTGTGCTCGTAGGCCAGCTGGGCCAGCAGCAGCACGCGGCCCGAATCGGGCCGGGCCACCGCCAGCAGGGCCCGCAGGTTGTCTATCCGCGCTTGCGGCCTTGGGGTGCCGGCCGATGCTAGGCCCAGCGGAAGCAGCAACAAAATAAACAGTGCATTCATGAGAGCAGGAAATCGAAGCGCAGCGGGGTGAAAAGCAGCAAAACCCCCAATGGCCAGCCCGCACCTTTCACTGCCGCACGAGGCCCGGTGCGGCGGCCAACTTGCCGCTGTCGCGCTAACAAAGACGATTAATAAAAAGCGCCATTGTTCAGAATATATCACAAAAAAATTATAAGATTATTTAATGTAGTGACGCGCTTGGCGGTGGGTTACCGGTCATTTTGCGGCCGGTCGGCCGCATCTTTGCGGGGCGGCGGCTACTGCTCTGCCGCGCCATCTTGTCCTTGCTAGCTCTGTTTTCGTTTGTTCGGTCGCGCCGCTGGGTGGTGGGGGTGTTTTTTGGCCTGCTGGCGCTGCTGGGCCTGGCCCGCATCCGCGACTATGGCATGGGGTGGGACGAGCCCGCCGAACGCCTCAATGCCTTCGTGAGCGCCAAGTATGTGGCCCTGCGGCTGGCCCCGGCCCTGGCCCGGCGGCAGCCCCGCCTGGCCGAAATCCCCGACCTGCACCAGCACCACGATGCCGACCACGGCGTGCTGTTTCTGCTGCCCCTGGTGAGTCTGGAAGCTTTGTGGCCCGGCCCCGACCCGGCCGAATGGGCTTACCGGCGGCATTTGCTGGGGTTTTGGCTGTTTGTGGCGGGGGCGTGGGCGGTGTACCGGCTGGGTGCGGCGCGGCTGGGCAGCTGGCGCTGGGGCCTGGTAGGGGCGGGGCTGCTGGTGCTGTCGCCCCGCATTTTTGCCGAGGCGTTCTACAACTACAAGGACGTGGTGTTTCTGAGCTTGTTTGCGCTGGCTATGCTCACGCTGGCGCGGCTGCTGCGGCGGCCCACGGCCGGGCGGGCGCTGCTGCACGCGCTGGCCTGCGCCGCCGCCATCGACGTGCGAACCATGGGCGTGCTGCTGCCGGTACTCACCATTGGCTTTGGGGCGCTGGAAATGGCGTACCGGCCGGCGCGGCGGCGCGGGCTGGCAGGGGCGTTGGGGCTGTACCTGGCGGCGGCGGCCGGCCTGGTGGTGCTGGGCTGGCCTTATTTATGGGAAAACCCAGCGGGCAATTTCGTGGCCGCGCTCCGCAGCTTCAGCCAGTACACCAAGCACATGGACTTGCTTTACATGGGCCGGTTTATCTCGATTCAGGCCCTGCCGTGGCACTACGCGCCGGTCTGGCTATTGATAACCACGCCCGTGCCTTATGTGGTGATGTTTGTGATTGGGCTGCTGGTCCAGGCGCGGGCGGTGCGGCTGGCCGGCCCCCGGCGCTGGCTGCGCCGCGCCGCCGCCCGGCGCGATTTGTTGGTGCTGGCCTGGTTTTTCGGCCCGTTGCTGGGCGTGATGCTGCTGCACTCGGTTATTTATGACGGCTGGCGGCACCTGTATTTCGTGTACCCCGCCTTCGTGCTCATCGCCGTGCGGGGGCTGCGGGGGCTGTGGCTGGGCTGGCAGCACTGGCGCGGCGGCGTGGCGCACTGGCGGCCGGGGGCCATCGGGGCCGGGGCTTTGCTGGTAATGTTGGCGCTGGGCACGGCGCGGGTGGCGCAGCGCATGGCGGCCGAGCACCCATTTCAGTACGCGTATTTCAGCTTTTTGCCCGGCCGGGTTATCGAGCAAAACTTCGAGCGCGATTACTGGGGGCTGTCCACGCGGCAGGGTTTGCAGTGGCTGCTGGCCCACGACCCGCGTCCCGTCATCAGCGTCACCATGGACCCTGCCACGGCCACCACGCTGCTCATCAACCTGAAAATGCTGTCCCCGGCCGACCGCGCCCGCCTCCGGTTTATTTCGCCCACCGAAACCGATGCCCGCGTAGCCAATTATTATTTCACAATTTATCGCTGGCAACGAGGGCCGTACCCCGCCAGCATGGGCCGCGAGGTGCATAGCATTCGGGTGGGCGGGGCGGCCATTCTCACGGTGTTGCGCCGGTCCTGAACGGCGGGCGAGGTGTTTATTTGCGCCCAAACCAGGCTTTTTCGGTCCTTTTTTTGTTGAGAAGCCCCGCTTTCCTCCTTGCCTATGCCGCTGCTCGAAGTTGTTGATGCCCGCCTGGCGCGGCAGTTTGTCGAATTGCCCGCCCGCCTGCACCGCGCGGTACCGAACTACATCGGACCGCTCGAAAACGAAATAGAAGCCGTATTCGACCCCGCCAAAAATACCCGCTTCGCCAATGGTGAGGCCGTGCGCTGGGTGCTTACCGATGCCACGGGCACCGCCATTGGCCGGGTGGCGGCCTTCCTCAACCGCGACGCGGTGGACGTGCAGAATGCCGACCTGCCCACCGGCGGCCTGGGCTTTTTCGAGTGCATCGACGACCAGGCGGCCGCTAACCAGTTGTTCGGCGCGGGCCGGCAGTGGCTGGCGGCGCGGGGCATGGCCGCCATGGACGGCCCCATCAATTTCGGCGAGCGCGACCGATTCTGGGGCCTGCTGATTGACGGCTTCGACCGCCCGCCGAACTACGGCATGTTCTGGCAACCACCATATTACCGGCACTTGTTCGAGCAGTACGGGTTCCAGCGGTACTTCAAGCAATATACCTGCTACCGCACCATCGCCGCGCCGCTGCACGCCAACTTCGCCAAGCAGGCCGCCGCCCACGCCGCCGGATTCACCTTCGCCCACGCCCGCAAGCGAGAGGCCGAAAAACTGGCCCTGGACTTCCACCATGTTTATAACCTGGCCTGGGCCCGGCACTCGGGCGTGCAGCCCATGACTTTGGACCAGGCCCGCAACATTGCACGCGAAATGAAGCCCGTGGTCGACGAGCGCCTGCTCTGGTTCGCCTACCACGGCACCGAGCCGGTGGCCTTCTTCCTCAGCCTACCCGAGCTGAACCAGATTTTCCGGCACATCGGCCGCCGCCTGAACCTGCTGGGCAAGCTGCGCTTTTTGTGGGCCCGCTGGCGGTTCATGCGCCGAACGGATAAGCGCATGTTCGGCATCATCTATGGCGTGGTGCCCGAGTACCAGGGCAAAGGCGTGGATGCGGCTATGCTCGTGCATGCCCAGCAGGCATTTGTCGCGGCCGGTTACGCCGACCTGGAAATGAACTGGATTGGCGATTTCAACCCCCGAATGCTGGTAACGACGCGCTCGATTGGGGCCAGCATTGTGAAAACCCACGCGACGTACCGGTATTTGTTCGACCGGGAACGGGAGTTTGAGCGGTGCCCGATAATTCGGTGAGGTGGCGTTAGAACGGATACCCGATGGCCAGATTGAACCGCCCCGACGTGCTATTGGGCGTGCCATAGGGCGCGCGCAGCGGATGAGCGTAGTCGAAGCGGATGACGAAGAACTGCACGTCGATGCGGATGCCCGCGCCCGCGCCCACGGCCAGTTGGTTGAGGAAACTGCTGGCTTTGAACTGGCCGCCGGGCCGGTCCTTGTCCTCGTTCACCAGCCAGATATTGCCGGCATCCACGAAGAGCGCGCCCTTCACGTAAGGCACCAAATCCTGGCGGTATTCGAGGTTGCCTTCGAGGCGAATGTCGCCCACCTGGTCGTAGAAGCGGTTGAGGTTCTGCTCGTTGGTAGTGGGCTGGTAGGTGCCGGGTCCCACGCCGCGTGCCGCGAAGGCCCGCACGCTGTTCGGCCCGCCAATGCCGTACTGCTTGGGGTAGGGCAGCACCGCCGAGTTGCCGTAGGGCAGGCCCACGCCGGCTTGCAGGCGGGCCACCAGGCGGTTGCCCTTGGCGGGGTCCTGGCTGAGGCGGTAGTATTCGCGCAGCTCCAGGTCGAACTTGGTGTACTGGCTGAACTCCTGGCCACCAATGGTGTAGCGGCCCTCGGCGCTTTTGGGGCCGCTAAGCGAGCTGGTGATGGCCTGGGCCAGGTTGCCGCTGGCTTCGACCTGGCCACTGAAATAAATTTGCTGGCGGCGCTGCTCCAGCACCTGCTGGTTGAAGGTGTAGCGGTAGGAACTGGCCAGAATGAACTGCTGCTGGAACGCACTTTTTAGGAAAGACTTGCGGTCGAGAATGCGCCGGAACGTGTCGGTGGGCGCAAACTGCACGTAGGTGATGTCGATGGGCCGGATTTCCTGCTCGTTGGTAATCTTCGTTCTAAAGGTGTACCCGTAGTTCAGGTTGAAGAAGTTCTGGGTGAAATAGCTGGCGCGGGTCACGGCCCGGAACCCAACTCCAATGGTAGTGCGGGGCTGAAAGTCGGAATTGGGCAGGCCGGGGTTGAGGAAACCCAGCTGCCGGGGCACCACCAGGCGCGGAATGAGCACCTGCGCGTTGGCCCCCAGCTCGTAGCTGGTGAGGCCCAATGAGCCGCCGGTACCACTGCCGGTTTGCGTTTCGGTCGAGGCCACGGCGTTGATTAGCAACTGCTCGCCACCACGCAGGGCCGAGCGGTTGCGGAACGACACGTTGAGGCCCGGCCCGGTGAAGCCGTTGCTTTTCGACACCAGCTGCAAATCAGCCCGCAGGCTTTTCTTTTTGAGCTGGGTCATCAGCACGTCGGCATCGAGGCGGGCGCGGCCGGCCGAGTCGCCGGCCACCGCCGGCTTCAGCCGGATTTCCACGAACTTGAACGTGTTCAGGCTCATTAAACGGCTGATGGTCTGGTCGCGACGGCGGCGGCGGTACAGGCTGTCGGGGTAGAGGAAGGTGGCGTTGGTAATGGCCCGGGCCTTGAACACTTTCTCGTCGGGGAAGTACTC
>JAYULN010000301.1:0-4730 GCA_043763525.1 Hymenobacter sp. | reverse complement strand
TTTGGCTGCCCAGGTGGGCAATGAGCACCTCGGGCGTGGAGCCCGCCAGCGTATGGGTATTGTGGTGCTCGCTCACCCGGAAGCGGGTGTAGCCCAGGCGGTCGGCCAGCTGGGCCAGCTCCACGGTTTCGAGCAGGGCCTGCCGGGCAGTATTGCCGGGCCGAATGGGCGACTGGTCGAGGACGTTGAGACGGATTTGGGGGGTAGTTTTAATTCATGGGGAAGGTAATAGCGCTCTAGAATTATCCGCCGGGCGTTCCGGTTCGCGCCGGTGCCCCGGTACGGTAAGCGGCAGCCGTTACGCCAGCAGCTTTCGCGCCTGGGGCGACGGCTGGTTGCTGGTTGCTCGTTGCTCGTTGCTCGTTGCTTATTTCTGGTTGTATTTCGCACTCTACTTAAAGACCTCGAAACAACAAACCAGCAACCAGTAACCAGCGTCCCCTTTTGCTGTTACGCACCCAACCCTTTAATTTCTTCCTGAATGAACGAGCAAAATTTTATCACCTTCCCAATTGCCGACGGCACCGAAATGCGCGCCTACACGGCCTTCCCCGTCAGCACAAGCCCGGTGCCCGGCATTATTTTGTTGCAGGAAGCCTTTGGCGTGAACCACCACATCCGCAGCGTGGCCGACCGGCTGGCGGCCGCCGGCTACGCCGTGGTAGCGCCCGAACTGTTCCACCGCACCGCCGCGCCGGGCCAGGAATTTGCGTATTCGGACTTCGCCAGCGCCATGCAGCACTACCTCGCCATCAACAACGAGGACCTAACCGTAGACCTACAAGCGGCGCATGACTGGCTGAAATCGCAGGCCCTGGTGATAGCCGACAAGATTGGCAGCATTGGGTTTTGTTTGGGTGGGCGGGTGTCGTTTCTGGCCAATGCCGTGCTGCCGCTGGCAGCGGCCGTGTCGTACTACGGCGGTGGCACGCATACCATTAAAGACCGCGCCACCGACCTGCACGCGCCGCACCTGTTCTTCTGGGGTGGGCTCGATGCCCACATCAGCCACGCGGATATTGTTGAAGTTACAGAGGCCGTGGAAGCCGCCGGCAAGCCCTTCATCAACACCGTTATTTCCTACGCCGACCACGGGTTTCACTGCGACGAGCGGCCGAGCTACCACCCGCAAGCCGCTGCGGAGGCCTGGGCAATGACGCTGGCATTTTTGGGGGAGAAGCTGGGCGGGCAGAACGATTAACCCGGCATTAGAAGCAGGTCACGATAAGAACGTAGTGCTGAAAAGAACATCATGCCTCATCTGGCATCCGCTTGCCGAAGCACCTCTACCGCAATACTAAAATTGATTAGTTGTGCAGTAGAGATGCTTCGGCAAGCGGATGCCAGATGAGGCATGACGTTTTGTTTTATTCCCAATAGCTCAAGCCGCCACCTGCTCGATTACCACCTGCCGGCCCAGATACTGCGCCATGCTGCTGGCCAGCACAATTTGCAGCGCATGGTACAGCATGAGCGGCAACAAAATCAGCCCCGTGGCCGCACTAGCCGGAAACAGCAAACTCGCCATCACACTGCCATGAACCAATGATTTTTTTGAGCCGCAGAATACGGCCACAATCTGGTCGGCCCGCGAGAAATTCAGCGCCCGGCTCAGGCTCCAGATAATACCGAACGCCACCAGATACAGCGCTACCATGCCCGCGCCCAGCTTGCAGACATCGGCCGGGCGGTAGCGGCTGAAAATGCCTTCGGCGAAGGAATCGCAAAAGGCCGTGAAGACGATGAGCAGAATGGTAACCTGGTCGAAAACGCGCAGACCCGCCCGGTGCCGGTCGACCCAGGCCCCGAAGCGGGCGTTGAGCGCCACCCCCGCCCCCACCGGCAGCACCACCTGCCACAGTAGTTGCAGCGCGAGGCCCCACAAGTGGCTGCTGTCGGCGCTGGTATGGAGGAACAGGCTGGCCAGCAGCGGCGTAATCAGAATACCCAGCAGGCTGGAGATGCTGGCGTTGAAAATAGCGGCCGGCAGGTTGCCGCCGGCAATGCTCACCATCACCACCGACGTGGAAACGGTGCTCGGCAGCACGCACAGAAAGAAAATGCTTTGCCAAAGCAGCTCCCCTTTCCCGGCCCCAAAAAAAGGATGCGCCAGCAGCGCCAGCACCGGAAACAGCCCAAACGTGGCCAGTTGCACCAGCGTATGCAGCCGCCAGTTGCGCATGCCCGCCCGCAGCTTGTCGAAACTTAGTTTCAGGCCATAAAAGAAGAAAACCATGGCCACGCCCACGGTCGTAATCAGCTGCCACGGCACGGGGCTGGCCTTGCTGCCCAGACCGGGCGCGAAGTAGGCCAGCGTCACCACGCCGATGAGGGCCAGCAGGAACCAGTCGAGGCCGGCGCGGGCCAGCAGGGCGGCAAATCGGTTGGGCGCGGGCGCGGCAGGTGGCATCATGAGCTGGATTTACGACAAGGCGGCCCGTGGTGGTGCCGCCAGGGCTACAAAAGAAAGCGCCAGACTCGGAGAGAGCCTGGCGCTGTGCCAGAACTTGGACCCCGAAATTTCGTTTCGGCACGGGCAAACGACTGGTTCTTGCGCACCGAAACGAAATTTCGGGGTACCCATTATGGGTGCCCGTTCTACTGGTCGCCGCCGTTGCCACCCAGGCCGGGAGGCGGGGTACCCTGCACGCCTTGTAAGTTGGGCACGCCCATTTTCTCTTCGCGCTTGCGCTGGTATTTCTCGAACTGCGCGGGAGCCAGCACGTCTTTGAGGGCTTCGAGGCGCGAGCGGCTGATGCTTTCGATGAGGCCGGCCAGCTTGCGCGGGTCGGTTTTGTAGCGGGCGCGGGCGGTTTCGACGTTGTCGACCCCGCGGCGGTTGATGACGCGCACTTTTTCGGTTTGTTGGGGCGAGAGGCCCAGGTTTTGCTGCATGTTGACCGTGAGGGCGTTGGCCTTGGCATCAATCATGGCATCGGAAGGGCCGGCGGCATCGGGCGCGGGGGATGCGGCCGGGGCGGCGGTGCCAGGCGTAGTTTTGGTCTTGATGCTGGGCTGGCTCATGGGCTTCACCTTGGTTTTGACGGTGGCCGGGGCTTGCGCCAGCACGGCCGGCGCAGTTGCCAGGGTCAGCAACGAGGAAAGCAACAATAATTTCATGGGGCAAAAAATCAATAACACCGCAAAGCTGGGGCAAGCTGTGAAGAAAATGGGCGGGGCAAATATCGGGCGAAAACCGGGGCCAGGGCAGCCCCCAACGCGGTGCCAACCACGTTTCGTGCCAGAGCCCGCCGAAAAAACCGCTTGTTGGCCGTCGCCGTGCAACCTTTCGGCCCCTTTTGGCATACACCCACCCATGAAACAAGCCAAACGCACCAATACTAACTGGCTGCTGGCCGCCGGCCTCGGAGCAGCCACCCTGGCGGCCACCCTCTGGAGCAGCCGCCGCGGCTCCTACGACCTGAGTCGCCGCGTGGTGCTCATCACCGGCGGCTCGCGCGGGCTGGGCCTGGTGCTGGCCCGCCAGGCCGTGACCGAAGGAGCCCGGGTAGCCATTTGCGCCCGCGACGAAGACGAGCTGGCCCGCGCCCGCCAGGACTTATTGATGGCCGGCGCGGCCGAGGCCGACGTGCTCACCCTCTCCCGCGACCTCACCAACGAGGTAGAAGTGCGGACCATGGTAGCCGAAGTCGAAGCCCGCCTCGGGCCGGTCGATGTGCTCATCAACAACGCCGGCATCATCACGGCCGGCCCGCTGGATAACATGGATGTGCGCGATTTCGAAGACTCGATGGCCACGCACTTTTGGGCTCCGCTGCACGCCATGCAGGCGGTGCTGCCCAGCATGCGGCAGCGCGGGGCAGGTCGCATCGTCAATATTTCCTCGCTCGGGGGCAAGGTGGCGCTGCCTCACATGGCTCCGTACAGCGCCAGCAAATTTGCCCTGGTGGGCTTGTCCGAAGGCTTTAGGGCCGAGATGCGCCAGCATGGCATTTCGGTTACCACGGTGTGCCCCGGCCTGCTGCGCACCGGCAGCCCCGGCCACGCCGAGGTAAAGGGCCAGCATAAAAAGGAGTTTGCCTGGTTCAGCATCGCCGATGCCCTGCCCGGCCTGACGATGAGCGCCGAGCAGGCCGCCCGCCAAATCTGGAACGCCTGCCGTCGCGGCGATGGCGAGGTTATTCTGTCGCTGCCGGCCAAGTTTCTGGCCGCCTTCCACGGCCTGCTGCCCGGCACCACCACTGATATTCTGAGCTGGATGAACCGCGCCCTGCCCGCCACCGGCGAAAGCCCCGCCGCCAACGTGCGCCGCAAAGGTTACGACAGCGAATCGGACCTCACCCGCTCGCCGCTCACGGCATTGTCACGCAAGGCGGCGGAGAAAAACAACGAGCTGTAAAGCGGCGCGTCGAAAAACCGCGGGCGGGTGCCAGAAGGTCTTACTACCTGCTGTTACGCCGTGCCTTGGTTCAAGCGCGGCTGGGGGTGTAGCGCGAACTGTGTAGTTCGCGTCCCCGGGCCGTTCGGTCGGCGTTACTGGCGCGAGGACGCGAACCACAAAGTTCGCGCTACAACCTACTGCGTAACATCAGTTACTACCTTTCGGCATCCGCCCGCTGTTTTTTAGCCCCTTCTGCGATGTAAGTAACTAGCCATAATTAATCAGCCAGTGTTAGGGGGCAAATTGAATGGTGTATTGCTGCCCGACGCGGTCCAGGATATGCCAGACGGCGGTTTTGAGGGATTTGAACGTCAGATAGGCTTCTGGG